>JAYSBB010000004.1:0-55499 GCA_041915645.1 Tolumonas sp. | reverse complement strand
GCGGGGCGCGGTTGTATAACGTTGCTCAATCATTACAATTTGCCGTTCGCATTCTGGAAAATACCCGCTACACCACGTTGTTGGAAATCTGTCAGCACAATGAAGAGCTGCCTGATTTTTTGCGAGGCTACATGCAAGTCCGGCTGTACCACGATGCACGTATGGCGGAAGTGTGTGTCAGCCAGCAGATTTCCCGTTTACACCCCAGCTATGATTATCCCAACCCAGCTATGCATCAGCGGGATGAAAAAGAGCAGTGTAACCACTTTCTGGCAGAATGGCTGCGTTTCTGCCTGGCTCACGGCTATAGCGCGCAGGCGCTGGCATATTAAAGAATAAACAGATAATGCCTTTCGCCTGATTTGCCATGATGGGCATTTGGGGTGGCATTGTCCGCAAGTTAAAAGAGAGAGATTTTGGAAACCTGCACACTAAGTAACACGAATGATGGCATCGTTCGATTATTGCAGATTTCAGATACGCATCTGTTCGCTGATGCTGGCCGCGATTTATTGGGAATCGCTACCGCAGATAGCTTTCAGGCGGTGCTGGATGCCATTACTGAATTACCACAACCGTATGATGTGGTGCTGGCAACGGGCGATCTGTCACAAGATCACTCAGCAGCATCGTATCAGTGTTTTGCTCGCCGTGTGACAGCCTTAAACAAACCCGTACATTGGCTACCAGGTAATCATGACCATCGGGTATTGATGCAAAATGAACTGCAAGTCGCCGGTATTCATCCGGAAATGCGTTTAGTGGGTGATCACTGGCAAATCATTTTGCTGGATAGTCAGGTCTATGGCACCCCGCATGGCTGGTTAAGCCACCTGCAGTTAGAACAACTGGAAGCTGCGTTACTGCAATATCCGGAAAAGCATGCCCTGATCTGTTTGCATCATCATACCTTTCCAATCGGCTCGATCTGGTTGGATCAACATGATCTGAAAAACGCGAATGATTTTCTGACCCTGCTCAGCCGTCATCCACAGGTGAAAGCGGTGCTCTGCGGTCATGTTCATCAGGAGTATGATCAGATGCATCAGGGGATACGTTTTCTGACCTCTCCATCGACCTGTATTCAATTTAAACCCTTGAGTGTCGATTTTTCGCTGGATACCATGTCACCGGGCTGGCGTTATCTGCAACTCTATCCCGATGGCCGGCTGGCTACACAAGTCTGGCGCCTTGATCCGGGTCAGTTCGTTCCCGATTTGAAATCTACAGGCTATTGAGATGTCACCCACGCTGATTTATCTGCACGGCTTTAATTCCACCCCGAATTCTGTCAAAGCACTGCAAATGACCGCCTATCTGGCAAAAGAGTTGCCGGATATTCAGATCTGTGTGCCAAAGCTGCCTAACACCCCGGCGGCGACCTGGCAGATGCTGCAACAAACGCTCGCTGATCTGGGCGATCGTCCAATTGGGTTAGTCGGCAGCTCCATGGGTGGTTTCTGGGCCATGAAAGTGGCAGAAACCTATGGGCATCGGGCGGTGGTGGTGAATCCGGCGGTGTATCCGCACTTTTTGCTGCAACAACTGCTCGGCTTGCAGCGTAATCCGTATACTGGCGAAGAATATGTGCTGGAACCGGCGCATGTTGACGAGTTGCAAGCGTTGGGGGTACCCGCGCTACAACATCCAGATCGGATCTGGTTATTACAGCAACAGGGCGATGAAGTGTTAGACTATCGCCACGCATTACAATTTTATCATTTTGCACGAACGACTGTTGAGCAAGGTGGCAATCACGCCTTCACAGGATTTGAACGTTACTGTGCTCAGATAGTAAGATTCCTGCAGTTATAAACCGTCTTCACGGAATACCATGACTCAAGCTTATACCGCTGAATCCATTGAAGTCCTCAATGGTCTGGAACCGGTGCGTCGTCGCCCCGGCATGTACACCGACACTTCCCGCCCGAATCATCTTGGTCAGGAAGTCATTGATAACAGTGTCGATGAGGCACTGGCGGGGCATGCCCGTCGTATCGACATCACCTTATATGACGATCAATCGTTGGAAGTCACCGACGATGGCCGTGGTATGCCGGTTGATATCCACCCCGAAGAGGGTGTGCCGGCGGTTGAGTTGATTTTCTGTAAACTGCACGCGGGCGGTAAGTTTTCCAGCAAAAACTACCAATTCTCCGGTGGTTTGCACGGCGTGGGGATCTCGGTCGTGAACGCGTTGTCGCGTCGGGTCGAAGTGACGGTGCGTCGTGATGGTAATGTCTATGAAATGGCGTTTGAGCAGGGTGATAAAGTCTCTGATCTGACTATCACCGGCACCTGTGGCAAGCGCAATACCGGCACCAGCGTCAAATTCTGGCCGGAAGAAAAATATTTTGATTCGCCGAAATTTTCGGCCAGTCGCTTGGTGCATATTCTCAAAGCCAAAGCGGTGTTATGCCCGGGGCTGACCATTCATTTTGATGATCGTGTCAATAAGCAGGTGTACGACTGGTGCTATCAAGACGGCCTGCGCGATTATCTGCTCGATAATCTGAAAGAGACCATCCGTCTGCCGGAACAGCCGTTTACCGGTCAGTTCAGTGCCGATAATTCGGCAGTAGATTGGGCGCTGTGCTGGTTACCGGAAGGTGGTGAGCTGATCAGCGAATCTTACGTCAACTTGATTCCCACCATTCAGGGCGGCACTCATGTCAACGGTCTGCGTCAGGGCTTGCTTGATGCCATGCGCGAATTTTGCGAGTTCCGTAATCTGCTGCCGCGTGGTGTCAAACTGACCCCCGATGATATCTGGGATCGTTGTGCTTATATCCTGTCGATCAAAATGCAGGATCCGCAGTTTGCCGGGCAAACTAAAGAGCGCTTGTCGTCACGCCAATGTGCTGCGTTTGTTTCCGGCATTGTCAAAGATGCGTTTAGCCTCTGGCTGAACTTGAATATCGAATTGGCCGAACAGTTAGCGGAACATTGCATTAACAGCGCCCAACGCCGTCTGCGTGCCGCGAAAACCGTAGTGCGTAAGAAAGTGACTTCCGGCCCGGCGTTGCCCGGTAAACTGACCGACTGTAACTGTTCGGACCCGATGCAGGGCGAGCTGTTTTTGGTGGAAGGGGACTCGGCAGGTGGTAGTGCAAAACAAGCGCGTGAGCGTGAGTTTCAGGCCATCATGCCGCTGCGTGGTAAGATCCTGAACACGTGGGAAGTAGATGCTTCAGAAGTGCTGGCGTCGCAGGAGGTGCATCACATCTCGGTAGCGATCGGCATGGATCCAGATTCCGATGATCTGAGCGGTCTGCGTTACGGCAAGATCTGTATTCTCGCCGATGCGGATTCCGACGGTCTACACATCGCGACCTTGCTGTGTGCGCTGTTTGTGAAACATTTCCGCCCGCTGGTGGCGCATGGGCATGTGTATGTCGCGATGCCACCGCTGTTCCGCATCGATCTTGGCAAAGAAGTCTATTACGCGCTGGATGAAGATGAAAAACAGGGTGTGCTGGAGCGGCTGAAAGCCGAGAAAAAACGTGGTACACCACAAGTTACCCGCTTTAAAGGCTTGGGTGAAATGAATCCGAAACAACTGCGTGAAACTACGATGGATCCAAACACTCGGCGTTTGGTGCAACTGACGCTGGATGAAGCGGAAGAAACCGTACAGCTGATGGATATGCTGCTGGCGAAAAAACGTTCTGGCGATCGCCGTGAATGGCTAGAAAGCAAAGGCAATCTGGCAGACATTGAAGTCTGATCCGAATTATTCAGCAATAACAAAGGGGCCTAAAGCGGCCCCTTTTTATTTTGGCTGTTTGTGGTTAGCCGTGCAGACGTACTGCGATGTCAGCAACACGGGCACCATACTGTTTGGCGGTTTCCAGATCACCTGACGGAATATCATCGGCTGGTCGATCGGACGGGGATTGTACTAAAAGACCAACGGAGCCACCCAGGTTGTTGATATCGTTACGGGTTGAACTGAAGGTATTTGATGGAGGCAGACCCAGGCTGACCCAGACGCCACCATGTTGTGATGCTAAGGTTTGCATCCAGATCAAGCTCACTTGCTTGTCACCATTCAGGCTGGCACTGTTGGTGAAACCACCAAACACCTTGTCTTGCCATGCGCGGGTGAACCAGGCTTTTGAGGTGGCATCAGCAAATTTCTTAAACTGCCACGGTACTGAGCCCATGTAAGTCGGTGCGCCAAAAATAATGGCATCAGCAGCGTTCAGAATTGCCCAGTCACCTTCCGTGATATCACCATTTTCATTGATTTCAATCTGTTCGGCTTGTGCGCCTTCAGCGACGAGTTCAGCAACACGTTTTGTATGCCCATAACCGGAAAAATAAACTACAGCCACTTTGCTCATTACATACCTACCTTATTAACAAGTGATACGAGATATCTGTCTTATGCGCTTTCCAGAATGGATAGTATCTTTGGTATACTGTGGCGACAAGAAGGCACTTTTAAGATACCTGGTTACCTAATGGAAACTATGCACAGTGTTAATGATAAACCAGCAAACCAAGGCTACAGCGTCTATTCTCGGCATTGCCCAGCCCGACAATTCCTGGATCGACTGGCCGACAAGTGGACATTACTGATCATTGATCGCTTAAAATTAGGGGAAACACGCTTTAATCAATTGCGCCGCGATATTGATGGTATTACCCAGAAAGTGCTGTCACAAACACTGAAAAAACTGGAACGAGACGGCCTCATTGAACGTCGTGTCTTTGCCACGATGCCAGTTACCGTGGGTTATTCATTGACGCCTTTGGCGCTTACCTTAGTGGAAACGATTGAGAGTTTGGCCCATTGGGCGGAAGTCAATATTGATGCCATGAAGGAGGCTCAGGCGCGTTATGATAACCAATACAGTACAAGTGAATGAATTGGATGTCGCTGGAGCCTTTCACTGGGGCAGGGTATAATCCATGTTAATCCGATTAACATACAGAGCGCGTGAAGATGGAAAAAAAGACCGCCCGGTTAACTTTGCTGATTGATCCGGTAAAGAAACAGGCTTTCGAAGATCTCTGTACCGCGCAGGATCTGACACCGTCGCAGGTGGTTCGCCAGATGATCCGCGATTATCTGGATGAACATGGCGTGACCTATGCCACCAAAAGTAAAATTGGGGCAAAGGTCAAAGAAGAGTCCGCGCCTTAGGCGCGGTCTGCTTTAACGTGGTCTGTTAGTGGTTGTTGACCACTGCTTTTTCGCTGTTCTCTGCAAAACACATCTCACAGAAATTCAACGCTTCCTCAAATGTGCTAAAACAATGTCCCTGTCCGAGCTGTTCAATTAAACCGGCGCGGGTTAATTTTTGCTGCACGGCATCATTGGCTTCCGATAACAAAATTGTGATGTTGTGTTTCGACAGAGTATGAATGACATTTTCCAGCGATTGTAATGCTGTCATATCCATAAACGGTACATGCGTTAGGCGTAACACCAGCGCTTTGGGTTCAGTATGGGTTTGTGCCAGCGCACGTTGGAAATTCTCTGCCGCACCAAAAAACAGTGGCCCGTCGATACTGTAGACCAATACTTTCGGTGGTAGATGACTGCGGCCTAATTGTTTCAGCTCCAGATCGAGGTCAGCGGCCGTATGCTGCTGAATTTCGACCGACCCCGCCATGCGTTGCATGAACGTCAGCGATGCTAATACCACCCCGATATTGACCGCCACCACCAGATCGGTAAACACCGTCAGCAGGAAAGTGATCAGTAAAATTGCGGTATCCGTTTTTGGCGCCTTTTTTAGCATGCCGATGAAGTGCGGTAATTCACTCATATTCCAGGCGACAACAAACAAGATCGCGGCCAGTGCACACAGCGGAATATTGTTGGCCAATGGAGCCAAAAACAGCAGGATCAATAACAAGACGACCGAGTGAATGACGCCGGCTAATGGGCTATTACCACCATTTCGAATATTGGTCGCGGTACGGGCAATCGCACCGGTAGCGGCAAAACCACCGAGTAGTGGCGCAACAATATTTGCCAACCCTTGCCCGATCAGCTCCTGATTGGAGTCGTGATGGGTGCCCGCCATACCATCGGCCACCACCGCAGATAATAGTGATTCGATAGCGCCGAGCATGGCAATGGTGAAGGCGGGGCCAATCAACTGCACCATATGACTGAAACTGAAGTCTGGTAGAGTAAAACTCGGTAATTTCTGCGGAATGCCACCGAATGCACTGCCAATGGTCGCAATGCCAGTCGGGTGAAAAATGCTGACGATTAATGTGGCAAAGACCATGGCCACCAACGGGCCCGGTACTTTACGCAGGTAAGGAATGCGTGGCGTGAGAATAACCAGTGCCAAACTGCTTAACGCTAAGCCAGAAGTGATGAAATTGGCATGTGGCAGCTGTTGTAATAAATGCCAGAGCTTTTCATGGAAGTGTTCACCACCGACACTGGGTAAACCAAAGAAATCTTTCCACTGGCCAACCCAAATGATCACGCCAATCCCGGTGGTAAAACCGACGATCACTGGCGCGGGAATATATTTGATGATGCTGCCCAGTCGGCTAAACCCCATCAGCATTAAGATGACACCGGCCATCAAAGTCGCCAGTTGTAGCCCGCTGATGCCATATTTAGCCGTAATACCGGCTAAAATGACGATAAAAGCGCCAGTTGGCCCAGCAATTTGTAAACGACTACCGCCAAATAGGGAAACCACAATGCCGGCCACCAGGGCAGTGTATAAACCTTGTTCTGGTTTGGCGCCGGAGGCAATGGCAAACGCCATGGCTAAAGGCAGCGCGACCACGCCCACGATGAGCCCGGCTACCAAATTCGGTAACCAGTTTTTAGCGCGCAACAACCCTGCCTTTTGCGCCTCCAGTATTGCAATCATAGCCACCTCAAATACTAATAATATTAACATATGGTGATAACTGTTGATGCATTCTAACGCGTTACTGACGCTTAGGTCATGAAAGAGAATAAAAAAAATCCCGGCTAATAGGTCTTTGCTAAAAAAACCGATTTTTCTGCAGGATTTGCGGCAAAGCTCCCATATCTTTCTCTGCAATGAACTAGAATTATTAGCATATGCTGCTGACGATAACAGCGCATTCCCCTCGCATTACGCTACGAGTCGCGGAGGTATCCTATGACTAAGCACACATTGATGCATGCCAAGATCCCACAGTATGCACAGCGCCCACACCATGATGAATCTACGTTGTCTCATATTCAGCATTTGCTGCTGTTGTGGAAACAAAACTGGCAAACTCGCCGTCAACTGGCGCAATTGAGCGCGGAAGATCTGCGCGATATTGGCCTTAGCGAAGCACAACGTCAGGAAGAGTTGAATAAATCGTTCTGGGAACCATAAAATTAAAAAATCAGCTTGATGACATGAAGTAAAAAATAACCCCCGTGCCGCGTTCCGGGGGTTATTTTTTATGCCGGCAGTAACGAGTTATGCCGCTATATCGCATCTTGTCTGGTATCCGGCCGGTTGAGTTCTTTGTTGTTCCTTTCCTACGCGTCATGGATGATGACTTTATAGAAAATAACCTGTCATCAAACCCTTATGAGCCATAGTGATGCCTTATACAACGAGGTTGTCTTCAAATAGTTTTACACAATTCCGACCACTGTTTTTGGCGTGATATAACGCTTTATCTGCTGCATGGATAAGATGTGCAGGTTCTTGTATCTGCTGACTATAGCTGGCCACACCGAAAGATGCGGTGATGCGGGGCAAACTATTCCCCTGATATTCCACGTTATTTTGTGCAATGTGTTTACGGAGTTTTTCGGTCAGGAATGACGCATTACGTAAATCAGTTTCTGGTAAAATAATGGTGAACTCCTCACCCCCATAACGATAAAGACGATCTGTTTGGCGGATTTCCGTTTTCACAAATTGGCAGATGCTGATCAGCACCTGATCGCCCGCCTGATGGCCATAGCAGTCGTTGAATTGTTTGAAATGATCGATATCAAACATCACCAGTGAAAAGGTTTTGCCAAAGCGTTGAGAACGCTGCAGTTCATGTTCCATCTGCACATCAAATTGGCGCCGATTTAATGCGCCGGTTAATGCATCGGTAATAGAAAGTTTGGTTAATTTGTGGTTCAGATCGGCCAATTCATCAGCGTATTTTTGTAGTTTTATTTCGTTTTCCCGGTTTATTTTGTCCAGATCTTCCTTTTGCTGCAGGATCTGGATCATGCTGTTAATGGCGTCAGAAAAATCACCGGAAAAGGAAACTTTTTGTTCGTAATCCCCTTTGGCTATTTGCTGAATTTGCCAGGTGAGATGTAACAATTCGGAGTGCAGATTTTTGAACGGATTCGAAAAATAGTTACGGATAGGTGGTGCAGTATCGAGTTTGCCTCGGGCCAGATCTTGCAGGAAATTAAAACTCTCGTTGTACTGTCGGGCTAGCGTTAGAACGTTTTTGAACAGTTGAGTTTGCGCTGGATCGACAGATAGCGGCGGCTCTTTCGGAATATTCTTTACCACGCGCCCGGTACTGATTTGTTCCAGGATCTGATTAAGCTGCTCAAGGAGGACGGGATCGGGTTGTTTGGGTTTAAACAGATTCATGTGGCAGTTATTTCCCGTTCACTGAGATCAATCGAGAAACGGCAAGTTCGTTCACCCGTAGCCCAGCAATCGATCTCTTTGACGATAAAGTTTTGTTGGGTATAGACATGAAAAATACCCTCGATAAAACCTTCATCATAATCACAGACCGTCACGCCTTGCAGCGGTAAACCCGAGCAATCCAGATCTTCCGAGACGGTGACGACAAAACTGAATGTTTCAGGGTCGGCTTTTTCAACCCGCAGAATACCAATAGAGTGTTCGATTAGTTTTTCATGTAGTTGCGCAATAAATTTATTCAGCGGCAATGATGCATCCAGAATATTTTGGCAAAACGCTTTTCCAGCTAAGCGCCCGGATTGGATCAGCAATTGTTTGGTCTTTTCATCACCAAATTCATGTTCCAGCACGGCGCGCATGGTGTATTGCATCAATCGGTAGGCGGCGACAGAGGTCATGTTGCCGAGATTCGGGCGTCCTTCTTGAATGTCTCCGAGTTGTTGCCAATTGAAATTGAACTCATCCATAGATCCCTCTTGAACCGAGACAGACATCGTTTGATTTGGGCAAAAAACGTGACCGCTGAAATTATGTATTGAGTTTAGTCTTTTACCGACAAGATGCCCAACCGCAACCTATTTATAGTCGGAATATCTGTGGCTGACATCCCGTCAGCAATTTATAACCGTTTTTTTAAGTGAGCGAATGCCAGCTTCCTGGGCTCAAGGAAGCTGGATAAAAATAAAAGGATAGAGATATTAATGCGGGGTTTTAACGATCTAACTGATGCAGTAACCAGGTAACGGCAAGTAGGTCGGCACTGCCACCGGGGCTGAGATTTCGCGCAATCAATAGCTGATCTAAATGTTGCAACGCACGCATCCGTTCGATGGAAAGAAACTGTGTCTGCTGGGTAATTTCTTTGGCTTGTTGCTGCACATAATGCAGCCCGTCAATGCCGCCGCGGGCCACTAAATTGGTGTCGTTATTGTGCGCCAGTAGCGTCAGCATCACTTCGAGTAGTGCGCTGTTGCGGTCCGCGCCATGCGCAATGGCGTTGGCATAAACAGGAAGCGAATATTCACGCACGGTTGAAAAACCAGACTCCACTTCACCGCGCACTCCGGTCAGGCCATGTTGGTGGAAGAATCGTTCTCCAGCGGTTTTTGGTTGTGCATTGGTGGCCAATTCCCGTTGCACCAGCCCTTCAGTGGCGCGGGCCACTTGCTGACAGACGGTTTGCTGGTTGAGAATTTTACCTTGTTGCCATAAACGCCCGGCAGCAGCACACAGCAGTGCCAGCGAGAACAACATGCCTTTGTGGGTGTTGACACCGGCGGTGGCGAGTAACATATCGCGTTCACACTGTTTCCCATGCGGGCGTAACATCGGCAGCAGTTGATTGGCGGGCAGGTTGGCGCTATCGATACCGGTTTGGGTGAACAAGGCCAGCCAAGGTGCGATAGCTTCTGCACTGTGTTCAAAGGTGGCGACGGTCATATCACGATGCGAACCGTTATTGGCGCGATCGACCAGACCGGGTTTCGGTGTGGTATAAACCTCGATCAACATGGCGTGATGGGCGAGGCTCGCCATGTCCCGCACGATAGCGGGTTGAATGGTAACCGGCATGGCGCAATCGGCATCAAACAGTGCATACATGGCGTTCTTCCTGTGTTGATAAATAAGTGTGTAAAATCTGACGGATACGAACCTGTAGTTCTTCATTGCTGTGGCGACGGCTACGGCCACAAACGGCGGCCAGCTCATCGCAAATCAGGCAGCGGCGTGGCGCTAAATCAAATTCACGACGTGACAGACTGCGGCCATCGGCTTGTAAGACATCGAGATCAAACAGCCGTCCGAGCGGGTGCTGCTGTTCCAGCGTGATCATGGCACTTTTCAATGCTGCAGCCGGAACGGCGACGCTCCAGAAGGCTTCGGGGCCAGTAATGTGTCGCCAGGAAGCATGAGCTGAAACTCGCCAGCCCAAAGCTTTGAGTTCACGCTGCACGGCTAATACTCCGGCCGCCTGTAACTGATGAGCTTCCGCGTTATCTTTAATTTCCCCTGGCATATTGATGCAAAAAGAGATCAGGCTTTCGCCATAACGTTTCAGCCAAATCCGCTGGCGTTGCACTCGTTCATCACGAGCGGCCAACATCTGGGTGAGCCCGATCCGCAGATTGGTCGGGCGGCTGCTCATCAGTTCCATGCTTATTTCACCTGTTTCGCTATTTCACTTGTTTCACAACATCAATAATGCTGCCATCGCGATAGCGGATCACGCCGACGATGCGGTCGGTGTATTCGATTTCCGCCGGCGTTCCGGTCAGCGAGTAAGCGCGCTCACTCAGCTCTTCTATCGACATGATCGGTAGTTTTGCTGCCAGCAGGCGTTCTTTGACCTCTGGGCGGGCGGGGTTAACCGCAATGCCGTGATCCGTCACTAACACATCAATGCTGCTGCCGGGGGTGATGCAGGTGGTAACTTTATTGACCACGGTCGGAATACGCCCGCGCACTAGCGGGGCCACCACGATGGTCAGATTAGCCGCCGCCGCTGTGTCGCAATGACCGCCGGAAGCACCACGGAACACGCCGTCTGAGCCAGTGATCACGTTGACGTTAAACTGGGTGTCGATCTCCAGCGCACTTAAAATCACCACATCGAGTTTTTCGACACAAGCGCCCTTGGAGGACGGGTTGGCGTATTGATTGGCAGAAATTTCCTGATGATTTGGGTTTTTCCCCAGCGATTCCGCGGCCACGCTGTCAAAGCACTGCACATCGAGCAGGGTTTGGATTAAGCCTCGTTCATGCAATGCCACCATGCTGGCGGTGATACCACCGAGACCAAAGCGTGCTTTGATCTTGTTGCGTACCATTTTGTCAGCCATGAATCGAGTCACCGCCAACGAAGCGCCACCGGTACCGGTTTGCAGTGAAAAACCATCGTTAAAATAGCCGGAATGCTCGATCACATCAGCAGCCTGACGAGCGATCAGCAGTTCGCGCGGGTTGGAGGTCATGCGGGTGGCATCACCGCCGATTTTGGCCGGGTCACCAACATGCTCAACCTGCACAATACTATCTACGCAATCTTGCGCGATGCTGGCTGGGTAGTTGGGGTAGCCGACCAGCTCTTCGGTTAATAAAATCACGTGGCGGGCGTATTCGGCATCAACGCGGGCATAACCCAACGAGCCGCAACGTGATTTACCGGAAAAACCGTTCGCGTTACCGAACTCATCACTGCATGGCACGCCTAAAAAGGCGACGTCGATATTCAGTTCACCGGATTGGATCAGGTGCACACGGCCACCGTGCGAGTGGATATGCACGGGTTCATCCATCAAGCCGTTAGAGATCGCTTCTGCCAATTTTCCACGCAGGCCGGAGGTGTAGATCTTACGCACCACACCATTGCGAATATGTTCCAATAGTGGCGCATGGCAGTTGGTCAGCGAACTGGCAGCTAAAACCAGATCTTTGAAACCCAGCTCAGCCAGTTTATCCAGCACTATGTTGACGGTTTTATCACCGTCGCGGAAAGCATGGTGAAACGAGATGGTCATGCCATCGGTTAAGCCACTGTTGCGGATCGCTTCTTCCAGCGAGGCATGGAGTTTGTTTTGTTTTTCCGCACCGATTTCAGTTTTGTTGTCCTGTTTGGAAAACAGCGGAATATTCGGTACTACAGCGGAAATCGCGGCTGGAATTGGGCGATTTAATACATTGGTCGTCATGGTAAACCTCACTGTCTGATGCCGGAAGCTTCTGCACGTTGAAGAACCCAACGGGCGCGTTCAATGATCGGGGCATCGATCATCTTGCCATTCAGTGACACGACCCCGAGTCCTTGACGGGAGGCGTTTTCCGCCGCTTCAATGATCAGACGGGCATTGCCGACTTCTTTGCGCGTTGGCGCGAACACGTTATGCAGTAGTTCGATCTGACGTGGGTTGATCAGCGATTTACCGTCAAAACCGAGCTGCTTGATGTGTTCCGCTTCGTGGATGAAGCCCTCTTCGTTATTGGCGTTGGAATAAACCGTGTCGAACGCCGCAATGCCGGCGGCACGTGCAGCCTGCAAGATCGAGCAGCGGGCAAACATCAGCTCGATACCATCAGGCGAACGTTCGGTGCGGATATCGCGCACATAGTCTTCCGCACCCAGCGCAATGCCGATCAAGCGGGGTGATGACTTCGCGATTTCTGGTGCATTGATAACACCTTGCGCGCTTTCAATCGCCGCCATCATGCGAGTGCTGCCTTCGGAGCGGCCACATTTGCGTTCTACCTGCAGAATGTGGCGTTCCATCTCCAGAATATCTTCCGCAGAATCGGTTTTTGGCAGTCGAATGACATCCACACCAGCGCGCACCATGGCTTCAACATCGAGTTTGCCGTAAGGCGAATCAATCGGGTTAACCCGCACTACCTTCTCGACATTTTTATACAGCGGCATTTGCAGCGCATGAAACACCAGCAGACGTGCGGTATCTTTCTCGGTGATAGCGACCGAATCTTCCAGATCGAACATCAGGGCATCGGGGCTGTAGATAAAACTGTTGCTGAGCATGGCGGCATTGGCACCGGGCACGAACAGCATGCTGCGGCGTAATTTACTCATAACGCCCCCCAGTTCAGATCTAACAGTTGCGTGCCGGTGGCACGGATCAACGCGGCCTGCACGCGGGCGCGGATCACACAATCGAGCGCGCCTTTGTCTTCGACAATCACGCGCACACCCTCAATGCTGAGTTTATGCAACGTGTCATGGATCAAACGGCGAATGGCGTCACCGAACTGTTTTTCCACCACACTCTCCAGCTCGATTTCGACTTGATGCGAATCGATAGGCTGAATGCGGATCAATACATCGCCGGACTCCAGCGTGCCGGCATGCGATTGTTGTATTATTTTCATTTGTTTAATCTCTTCATCTGTCTGACCTCTTAATTTGTCGGATCTCTTCATTTACCAGATCTTGTTGTTGACGGTTTGGTCGCTCAGCCGAAAGCGACACCGTGAAAAATACGTTATCCGGCCAAGCTGCTGGCCAGCGCTGGTGATGGCACATAGTGTTGCCACAGGTAACGGTAGGTGCTTTCCGGTACCAGGGCTTTGACGGCTTCCGGCCCCTTTTTCGCTAACAGATCTCGCACTCGGCAGGCAGAGATCGGTTGTGCGGCCTGTTGGCGGCGTTCGATTTCATGCAATTCAATCTGTGGTGCGTGCACTTCTGCTGTGGTCAGCCAATACGCCATTTCGCGGTTATATTGCGCGGTGACTTCACACATCGGCTCGGTGCCAACATAACGGCGATTGATGCCTAATGCGGGGGCGATATCGTGACGGAATAGCTGGAGATCTAGTGCCATATGGCAATGATTAATAATCTTCTGACTTTTCAAAAAGTAACTGGGGAAGGTGGCGCGTGAAATCAGATAATCAGAGCCCGGATGAATGGTGAGATTTTTCAAATCAGCGACACCGGCTTTGATCAGATCTAGACGATCTTCATAAGGAAATTCCGAGGCATTTTCTTGCACCACAAACAAATGTACCCAATCGCACTCTTTGCAGGCTTGTTGCACCAAATAACGATGGCCTAACGTGAATGGGTTAGCATTCATCACAATGCCGCCAATGTGACGGCCTGCTTGCCGCTGTTGGGCCAAACGCTGGCAATACCGTTTCAGGCGAGTAGCGCTGTTTTCCAGCAGGATCACCTGATCGTCGACACGCGCCAGCAGATGAAAACCGCATTCGGTAAACATCGCTTCATTTTCGGGTTTGGTATAGATGAACAACTCATAACGATGCAGGCTAAAAGCCTGATTCAGCAGTGTGGTTAACAAACGCAGCGCTAACCCCTGGCCGCGCAGATGCGGCTCAATCGCGATGCATTTCAGCACCCGCCCGGCGATGCCACCGCAGGCCACTAGATTCTGTTGTTCATCAAACGCGACAATAAACTGTTCAATATCGGTATCGATGTTTAAGTTATTTTGTTGCAAGAAATTAGCGATCTGTTGCCAGCGCATTATTTCCGTTTTTAATACGCAACAGAAAATATATTCTTCGTTCATACCAACACAGGCTGCGATAAATTCTGTTTTATATGAAATGACATTTGCTGTCTTTGTTTTTTGATCGTGCGCAACCTGCGGCGAGGTTTAAATATCGGTAATAATTTTTATGATTTAAAATACTTAGTGCTTTGTTTTTATTGGTGTTTTTTGTTCTTTGCTTATTATGTTTAACATACGTTATATATAAAACCAGATAAGATAATTAAACACATTAAAACGCTGATCTAATCAGTTGTTGATCAAAGTTAATAATGTTTTTTCCCGTTAATTTCTCATTATCGCAAATCCAACAAAAAATGCCCGAGTTTGCAAACATCTGGTTTTACCTGCTGTCAGCAATGTATTCGAGGGAACACCGTGTTATTTGTTTAATAGGAGACGTTACAATGGGAAAAGAACAGGCAAGTGTTGCCGATGCGAGTGAATTGTCACTCAGCACAGCAACTAGCGAAAAATTCTGGCCGCATGGCTGGTGGAAAATATTTGAAATCAAAGTGGGCATTATTCCGATGCCGTTATTCATTATGGCGGCGGCATTAATTGTAGCGCTTTGTTTAACTGGTGAATTACCGAGTCAAATAACGACCATGGTAGTTGTGCTGGGTTTTTTTGGTTTTGTCTGTGGTGAAATCGGTAAGCGTTTACCGGTCTTAGGAAAAATTGGTGCCGCTGCCATTTGTGCCACCTTTATTCCTTCTGCGATGGTTTATTACCATCTGCTACCTGCATCGATTATTGATTCAACTAAAGTGTTCTATAAATCTTCTGGCATTTTGTATCTGTATATCAGCTGCATTATTGTCGGCAGTATCTTCAGCATGGATCGTAAAACCATCATGCAAGGTTTTTTGCGTATCTTCATTCCGATGTTGTGCGGTGAAATTGTTGGCGCCGTTGTCGGTACAACCGTTGGCACATTATTAGGCTTGGGTTCTTTTAATACCTTATTTTTCATCGTTTTGCCAATCATGGCCGGTGGTGTCGGTGAAGGTGCCATTCCTTTGTCGATCGGTTTCTCGGAAATCATGCATATCGAACAGGGTGTGGCTTTTGCCCGTATTATTCCGATGGTGATGTTAGGTAGTCTGACCGCTATTTTGACGGCAGGTATTTTGAATCATTTGGGTAAACGTAAACCACATCTGACCGGTGAAGGCCGTTTGATGCCTGGTATGGAAGAAGAGATCAGCAGCTCGACCAGTAATAATCCGCTGAAAGGGGCGATTGATGTCACCGGTTTGGCATCTGCGGCAATGATGGCTTTGCTGCTGTATATGGTAGGTATTCTGGGTCAGCGTTTAGTTGGGTTGCCTGCGCCGGTCGGTATGTTGTTCGCCGCTGTATTAGTGAAACTGACACAAGCGGTGTCGCCACAAATGACCATTAATGCAAATGTGGTGTATAAATTCTTCCAGACATCAGTTACTTATCCAATTTTATTCATGGTCGGTGTGGCCATTACCCCTTGGCAGTCATTGATGGCCGCGTTCACCATTCCTAACCTGATTGTGATCATCTCGACCGTATTAAGTTTGGTGACTACAGGTTTCTTTGTCGGTAAAAAAATGGGTATGCACCCGGTTGATGTCGCGGTGGTGTCTTGCTGCCAGAGCGGACAGGGTGGCACCGGTGACGTGGCGATCTTAACGGCGGCGAACCGTATGGTGCTGATGCCATTTGCCCAGATCGCTACTCGTATCGGTGGTGCGATCAACGTGACGCTGGCATTGGTCGTGTTATCGCATTTCTTCACGTTTTAATGGTATTAAGCTGACGCATCGTCATTTTGCCCGGTTGGTTACCAACCGGGTATTTTTAATCCCGATGAATGTGGATGCTACAAATTAAATATGGCTGAGGTATTACCATGAAGTTATTAAGTTTTATCCGAGCTAATGGTTCAAAGAGTTACGGCATCTATAAAAACAACGGCATTGTCGATTTAGGTTTACGATTAGGCGACAAGTATAAAGATATTAAATCGTTGCTGTCGGCAGATGCATTGCAGTTAATAAAGCAGTATGCAGATTCACCTATTGATTATTTAATTGATGCAATAAAATTTCTGCCTATCATTGAATCACCGGGGAAAATTCTTTGCGTGGGAATGAATTATTTAGCTAAGCGGCAGGAATTTTCCGAAACTAATAATGCACCGACTTTATTTGTACGTTTCCCAGAGTCGCAAACGGGTCATGATTGCCGGGTATTAAAACCGCAAATAAGTGATGAATTTGATTATGAAGGTGAATTAGCCGTTATTATCGGCAAAACGGGTAAACATATTAAACGTGAAGAAGCCTTACAATATGTCGCCGGTTACAGCTGTTATATGGATGGCTCAGTACGCGATTGGCAGCACAGTTGGTTTACCGCCGGTAAAAATTGGCAGGAAACCGGTGCGTTTGGCCCTTGGATGGTGACAACCGATGAAATAACCAATCCGCATGAACTGGATATTCGCACTTATCTGAATGGGCAAATGGTACAAAATGATAATACCGGTAATATGGTGCACTCTATTCCAGAATTGATTGAATATATCAGCACCTTTGCCACGCTCTCAGCAGGCGATGTTATTATCACGGGTTCACCGGGAGGGGTTGGCAAAAAACGTACGCCGCCATTATTCCTGAAAGAAGGCGATATTATCGAAGTGGAAATACAAAAAATTGGTAAATTAAGTAATCAAATTGCCAGTGAACAGGTATTTAGTTAATTCAGCGTACTGATAGCAATAAAAGTAGGGGAATACCACCAAGTATTCCCCTATTTTTATACGTTTTATTATCCGTGCCGACGATAGACCCGTTCTGGGCGGCCCACCTTGCCATGCATCACTTCGGCATACACAAATGATAATGCTGCACAGTGTTCCAGATAACGGCGCGCGGTGGTTTTACTGATGCCAATTAATTCGCCCAGCGATTCGGCCGTGTGACAAACCTCGGCTGATATAAACGCCTCTTTCACTTTATCCAGCGTCAGCTCATCGATGCCTTTCGGTAAATTCCGATATGTCATTTCGCGGGCCTGCAGGTTAAACATTTCATCGACATGGCGTTGATTGACGTTATCACCGGCATTGATTGAGCTGCGGTAGCGCAAATAGCGTTGCAACGTATCTTGCAGACGGTCGTAACCAATCGGTTTTAGCAAGTAATCGAAAGTACCGCAGCGTACCGCTTCGCGCACGGTTTCAATATCACTGGCAGCGGTGATGAAAATGACATCCGGCGCATTTTTATCCGACAACATCTCACGCATCAGGTCGATGCCGAGGCCGTCGGGCATAAAATTATCCAGCAAGATCAGATCGGGTTTTAGAACTCTAATCATCCGGCGAGTCTCAGCCTGTGTGCTGGCAATGCCGACCGGATTAAAACGGGAATGCTGACGGATGAATTGCGCATGCAATTCGGCGATACGCAGTTCATCTTCTACGATTAATACGTCGAATTTATTCATAAGCCTGACCTTGTAAAGGAATAAACAAAGAGATGATGGCGCCCATCGGGTCAGCTTCATCCAAAATAATGTGTCCGCCAGCATGGCTGACGTAGCGCTGAATTAAATACATGCCATAGCCATGGCCGCCTTCCTCTTTGGTTGTTACGCCACGTTCAAAAATTTTGTCTGCGATATCCGGATCAATGCCGGTGCCGTTATCGGCAACTTCGATCACCAGTTCATTGGTCTGGTCGCTGATCAGCAAAGAAATTTGTTTGGAGCTGGCGGGGTTTTTCAGCGTGGCTTCAAATGCGTTATCCAGCAGATTACCTAAGATCGTGGTCAGATCATCGGCAGTGAGGGCATCTGGTAGTGGTTTGCTAAGTCGGCAAGTCGGGTCGAATTCCAGCGATAACCCTAATTCTTGGGCGCGAATATATTTGCTGAGTAATAAACCGGCGACCTGATTGTTATTGAAAGTACTGATGAAAAAATCGACGCGCTGTTGCTGCTGGTTGGATTCCTGACGAATGGTTTTCAGTGCATCGTCATAGGCACCAAGCTGAATTAAACCACCAATGGTGGAGAGTTTGTTGGCATATTCATGCCGCATCACACGCAGGCTTTCGGCGTGCTGTTGTACCTGTGATAATTGGTGCGACAGCGTGTTGATATCATCTTTACGACGGAAACTAACCACCCAGCCTAAGGCTTTGCCATCCAATTGGCAGGGCACCCGACTGGCAATCACGTAATCGCCATTCAGCGATAAGATCTCATCTTTAACGGCGACTTGCTGGTTGGCATCCGGAATAAAAAAGTCACACGGTGACACGATGTCACAAATTGAGGTGCTGTCTAAGAGTTGTGTTTCAGGTGGCAGACCTAAAATTTGCCGCGCATTTTGATTGATGGAATAGATCAACCCCACACTGTTGACGGCAATCACGCCTTCATACACCGACTGCAAAATAGCCGATTCCATACGTAGCGACAGCGCAATCTCTTCCGGTTCCATATTAAGCATCTGTCGTTTGATATGGTTGGAAAAGAAATACGCCGCCAAAATGGAACTGAGCAGCATCATCGTCAGCATGGCGATAATCGGCTGCAGATACAGACTGCGCCACGACGCGATGCTGTTGAGCAGATAACCGACCGAAACAATGCCGATCACCTCGCCTTTATCATCCAATATCGGCGCCTTACCGCGAATAGCAAACCCGTAGGAACCTCTACCAGTGGAGATAAACGACTGTTTGTGCAGCAGAGCCGGCGAATTATCACCGCCGATCATGTGATAACCAATTTGGTCATGATTGGGGTGGGTAATGCGGATCTCTTTCGGATCGCCAATAACGATATAACTGGCATCGGAATAGGAGTGTTGCAGCGTGTCGATATAGGTGCGGATCTTGTCGTAATCATGCTGCACCATTGCTTGCACGATCATCGGGTTGGTGGCGATCTGGCGCGCCTGCACTAATGCCCGGTTGCCAATCTCGTGATCGAGAATATCGGCGATGCGGTGGTGCACATAAATACCAATGACCAGCAGTTGCAGGCCAATGACCAGCAACAGCAGTAAAAACAGACGATTCTTAAAGGTCATGCCTGTCGCAGAAGGCATCAGCAAAGGTTGCGGCCGCATTGTTAACATTAATCTCTTAAGTTGGGCGGCCATTATAGGGGCTGATTGCCTGTATTCCGTGACTCTCTTCGCAGGCAATCGTAAAACTGGATTGGCTAAATAAATAAACTAAAAACCATAAAAACCACGGCTCTGTTATTCCGGCTGCATAGGGTTCGTCTGGTCTTTACCAATGGCCAGCAGTAATGTGCGTAGCAGATCGGCGAGTTCTTGCTGTTGCGTGTGATCCAGCGAATGCAATAAACGTTGTTCGTTGGCCACATGCGCGGTCATGGTTTCATTGATCAATGCCAGACCGGCTTTGCTCAGCGCAACCAGCATACTGCGGCGATCTTCCGGTGACGGTTCACGGTAAATCAGCCCGCGTGCTTCCAGTTTGTCTAATCGGTTGGTCATCGCGCCAGAGGAGAGCATCAGCGAGGTATACAGCGCGGTCGGGCTTAATGTGTAGGGTTCACCGCTGCGACGGAGTGTGGCCAGCACATCGAATTCTGGTTGGGTCAGGCCAAATTGCAGATGGACTTGTTCCACCGCTTTACTGGCAATGGCATTTAAACGCCAGAGGCGGCCAAAAATACTCATCGCCAGCGGATCGAGTTCCGGACGTTCGTGTTGCCATTGTTGCAGAATGCGATCGACATGATCCGTTTGCATGATCTCCCTCCTTTTTATCTTCACATGAAGATAGTTGACGGCATAAATATAGTTGACGAGAGGTGCAAAAACAAATGAAAATATCTTCACATTAAGATTCTTTGTTGAAAGATATATGCCTCCATTTCTTGTGGCTTTAACCCCAATTCTCTGGGGAACAACCTATTTGATCACTGGTAAATACCTGTCGGATTGGCCTGCATTGTGGCTGTCAGTGATGCGTGCTATTCCCCCAGGATTGCTGTTGCTGGCTATTCGCCCGGCACGAGTGCCATGGCGGCAAGTGCCTTATTTATTACTGATTAGTTTTTTGTATATAGGGGCATTTTTCCCCTTATTGTGTGTTGCTGCATTGCATTTACCGGGGTCAGTGGCCGGTACGTTATCGGCAACCTTGCCGCTACTGTTGTTAGGGCTGCAATGGTTGTTTTTACGTAAAGTGCCGACGCGACAATCGTTATGTTGTTCTTTGCTGGGGCTGGGGGGCGTCGTGCTGTTGCTGGGGCCGGGCGCCAGTTTAGATTGGATCGGCGTAACCGCTTCACTGTTGTCAGTGCTGCTGATTGGCTTGTGTAGTTTGTTGCTGCAACAACGGCCATGGCAGGGGGAATTGATCAGTTTCACGGGCTGGCAATTACTGCTGGGTGGTTTAATGATCCTGCCGCTGGCTTATTGGCAGGATGGTGCGATGCCGATGCCAGCCGGGGATGACTGGTTTGGTTTGTTATGGTTGATCGTGCTGAATTCAGCATTAGCCTATGTGTTATGGTTGTGGGGCATGGCGCATCTGCCGTTAAACCGTTTGGGGTTGTTGACGTTATTAAACCCGCTGACTGCCGTGCTGGCGGGTAGTTTTTTGATGCATGAGGCATTAACTCACCAGCAATGGATCGGAGTTGTTGTGGTATTTGCATCATTGTTGCTGGAATTATTGTTCCGGCCGAAACGTAAACAGCCACTGATATCCGCAGATGTAACGACATAAAAAATCAGGCAGCTTCTGGGCTGCCTGATTAGTAAAACAAGGTTGTTTTTACTTAGTAACGAAATTGCTTAACCAGATCCTGCAAGGCTTTACCGGAGGCGGCCATTTCTTCTGTGGCCTGCTCGGATTTCACGGCGGCGCTGGACAGCTCCTGCACGATATGCTGGATATTTTCCAGATTCCGGCTGATTTCTTCCGTCACGGCATGTTGTTCTTCTGCGGCAGTGGCGATCTGCAGATTCATATCATTAATCATCGCCACCGCATGATTTACGGTGCTGAGTGATTGCTCGATCCGTGCCGTTTCCGCAACCGTCTCCTGACTGTGTTGCTGACTGCCATCCATTGCATCGACCGCCTGACGCACACCCTGTTGCAGTGTTTGCAGCATGCTGTTGATTTCTTGGGTGCTTTGCTGTGTTCTGCCGGCTAATGCGCGCACTTCATCGGCCACCACAGCAAAACCACGCCCTTGCTCACCGGCACGCGCCGCTTCAATGGCGGCATTGAGTGCTAGCAGGTTGGTTTGTTCGGCAATACCCCGGATCACATCGACCACTGAGCCAATTTTGGCGGTTTCCTGCGCCAGCATAGTGATCACCGAAGAGGCGGAATCGACCTCTTCCACCAGACTGTTAATGCTCTGAATCGCGGTATTAACGACATTACTGGCTTCTTCCGAATTTTGCGCGGCTTCACTGGTCGCATTGGCGGCATTAGAGGCACTGCTGGCAACCGATTGGGCCGTGGCACTCATCTCGTTCACCGCGCTGGCCACTTGTTCAGTTTCTTTACTGTGTTCCAGTACCTGACGGGTGTATTGCCCCGAGATCCGCGTTAGTGATTCCGTTTCCGTAAAAATCCGCTGGCTGACATTACCGACTTGGGCGACCAGCTCCTGAATGCGTTCCACAAAATGATTAAAGGCTTTACTGACGTCACCGACTTCATCCTGACTTTCTATTTGCAGTCGTTGTGTCAGATCGCCTTCGCCGTTGGCAATATCATTCAGTGCAGCGACGACATGACGTAAAGGAGAGCTTATTTTATTGCCGATGACAGATGTTATTATTAACGTCAGTGCCATAATAATTAATGAAATCAACGAGACGCGCACCATGCTGCTGCGTGTATCTGCTTCCTGTTTTAGACGTTGTTCAGCCAGAATATCCTCGATATCGTCAATGTAAAATCCAGTGCCGAGCACCCATTGATATTTATCTAATGCCAGTGTGTAAGAAAGCTTGGATACATCTTTACCAATTGAGGGTTTATTCCATAAATATTCAGCATAACCATCACCATTCCGTGCGGCGTTCAAAATATCCTGAATAAAAAATTTACCGCCGGCATCTTTGGCATTAAACAAGTTTTTGCCTTCGATTTCTGGTTTCGGCCCTAACACCTGATTGACACCGTCGTAGTTATAAACGAAGAAATAACCATCTTTGCCGTAACGTAATTGGCGCAGAATTTTTTTCACTTGTTCGCGGTTTTCAGCACTATCCGGTTGTGCGTATAAATCGGCAATCGAGGTTTGTGCAATTTGCAGATAGGTGCTGAGTTCTGATTTTTTATCTGCCATCAGTTTGGCGCGCAACTCACTTTGTTGCGTCGCAATCTGAGATTGATTAATGAGATAGACGGTGGCATTGATGGCAAAAATCGCCAGCACTAAAGGCAAAATGGCTAATAACAGGATTTTTGTTCTGATCTTCATATCTGTTCCTTCTCGACAGTTATTTACTACTGACTATAGCTATCAATATAAAAACTAGATGAAAACCAGATATTGTTTGTGAGCAACGCCTAGTTAGTTAACTTAATATTATAAACAGTGGGAAATCAGACCGGCTCTAATTGGCAGATAACCGGATCTGCCAATCATGCTTTACTGAAACATGCTATCGCCGCTTTGATCGATAAAGATCTCGGCTTTACGCACCATCCACTGCACCGCATCTTCTTTATTGGGGAATAAGTCGGAACGGATAAACACATGTGTCTTTAATTCACCATTGATCTCTTTGCAGATCCGACCGGCTAAACGGTATTGACCTTCATCGATCGGTTCGGCATAGATCAGATAGCCTTTATATTCGACGGGCTCAGCTTGCGGGGCTGGTTTTGATGAACCGGAAAACAGCGATTTGAATAGTTTACTGAACATAATAAGGCTCCTTTTTTCTCTACTCTGAACATATCTCATACTGACTGCAAATTCATGCTTTTGTTGTCATTTTGTCGGTTTTGTAACGCCGAGCTAATGGCTAACCCATTGTTATTTCTATATTCAGTATCGGCATCGTTCTTGATAGGTTCTGATAAAACAGATCGCAGGACGATGTATGCGTACAGAATTAGATTGGTCGGAATATCAAGATCGCGGCATGGGCGATGCGTATGCGGATATTCCCAAGCAAGGTGGTGATTTTGCTAAAGCGGTTGCGGTATGTATTCGCAGTGGTGTTTGTGAACAACATGGGCGTGGGGTGATGTGCCCCAGTTTCCGTATTACCGACAAGCAATTACTCTCGCCGGGCGGACGAGTGCAACTGCTAAAACGCGCACTTAATAGCGATGAAACCGCACTGACCGCTGATACTGAATTAGCCGAAGCCATGGATCTGTGCGTCGCCTGCAAAGGCTGTAAACGGGAATGCGAAAACAGTGTTGATATGGCACAGATCAAGATTGAATATCTGGCGCAGCAGCTAAAAACTCAACCGCTGTCGTGGCGCAGTCGGTTATTTGCCTATTCCCCGATTTGGTTGAATCAATATCCGATGTTGGGCGCGTTAATTCGCTGGCGCAATAAGTCAGGGTTATTGGCAAAACTGGGTGAAAAACTATTGGGCATCGCAGCGAAAGTGCCATTGCCGGAAGCAACGCAGAAACCTTTTTCACCGCAGCAACAGAGTTTCCCACCCTTGGTGCCGCACCCGTCCGGTGAAAAGCGCGCGGTGGTGTTATGGTTGGATAGTTTTTCCACCCTGTTTGCGCCACAACAAGCAGAAGATGCGTTGTATCTGTTGCGGCTGGCCGGTCTCACGGTGCATGTGGTGCACCCTAATTCAAAATCGGGAGTGGTGTTGGATAGTGGCCGTTCTTTGCTGACGTTTGGTTTGGTCGATGAAACCCGCCAGCTGGCGAAACAATTGCTTACGGTATTGTCACCGCATGTAGCGGCTGGTTTGTCGATTGTGGGGCTTGAACCCTCCAGCCTGCTGATGTTACGTGATGAATACAAAACGCTGGGGCTAGGGCAACCCGCTGTCGCACTGGCAAAACAGGCGTTGTTGTTTGAAGAATTTATGGCTGCCGAACTGACGCGTGGTGGTTTTCAATTACCGTTTCAGGCCGGAAAAATCACGCAGCCGGTGTTGATCCACGGGCATTGTCATCAAAAAGCGATTGGTGCGATGAAGTCGGTACGACGAGTGCTGAAAGCCGTGTCGGAATTAGAGTTCAGTTTCATTGAATCATCATGCTGCGGCATGACGGGCACGTTTGGGTTGGAGGCAGAACACGTTGACTACTCGCACCAGATGGCGCAGCAGTCGTTGGTGCCGGCGTTGCAGGCGGCGCCGGATGCATTGGTGGTCTCGAACGGTTTTGGTTGTGCCCATCAAATCAAAGTAACGGCTCAGCGCTCAACATTGCATTTAGCGACGTTATTACGACAGGCTTTGGCGGAATAAATAACAACAGGCCGGATGGAATGTCCGGCCAGTGCAGAATACATTGTTGTTATAGCTCTAAGAGAACTATTGGGGTTGGTTCAGATATTCGTACAGCTTGCTGGTATCGTCTTTACTGCACAGCTTAGTGCCTTGATTCATCGTGGCCGCGGTGCCAGCCGCAACACCAAAGCGTACCATATCGACTAACGAGGCATTGTCCGCCAGTTTCATGACCATGGCGCCGACCATACTGTCGCCAGCACCCACCGTGCTGCGTTTGGTGACCGGTGGGGGCACCACTTGAACGCATTGTTCCGCATCCACGCCGAGTGCGCCTTGCGGGCCTAGCGACACCACGATCCGTTTCGCGGCACCCTGACTGATCAGCAACCGAGCGGCAGTGACGACTTGATCGGGTTGATCCAACGTCTGACCACTCAGCTCTGCCAATTCTGATTGGTTGGGTTTCAGCAGCTCCAAGCCACCAAACGCAACGGCGGCTTTCAGTGCCTCACCAGAGCTGTCGACTACACAACGCAAGTGATGTTCTTTGGCACATTGCAGCAATTCTGTGACGGCTTGTGTGGTCATATTCGGTGGCAGACTACCACTTAATACCAGCAAACTATCGGCAGGAAGTTGGGCTATTTTCGCCAATAATTGCTGCCATTCATTTTCGTGCAGTGCCGCGCCGGGCATCACAAAACGGAATTGCTCTCCGGTTGCTTCCGACACCACATGCAGGTTTTGACGTGTCCAGTCATGCGTTGGCAATGCGTCAACGATCACTCCTTCTTGTTGCAATAATTCCACCAGATGTGCGCCAGTTGGTCCGCCGCATGGCAATAACGCGGTGGCTTGCGCACCCAAGTGGGTGATCGCCCGCGCGACGTTGATCCCGCCACCACCCGGTTCAAATACCGGTGTTTGGCAGCGTAGTTTTCCTTCCGGGTAAATTTTGGCTGTGCTGGTGGCGCTATCCAGCGACGGTGTTAAGGTCAGGGTTACGATCAGAGGCATAGGTAATTCCTTTGGTTTGCCAGCTCAATCAAAGTCAAACAGATCGCCGAGGAAACCACCGCGCCGTTTTTTGTGGTAACTCTCTTCCCGATACCGATGTTCATCATCCTGATAACGACGTCGATCATCGTCATGGTGACGCCAGTGTGGTTTTTCTTCGTGAGACGTATGCGCTGTGGCGGAGGAGGTATGTTGCTGCGTGCGAAGAGGGGCGGCAGGTTCAGTTTGTGCCGAGCGATCGATGAGTTTGTCGAGTTCACCACGATCCAGCCAGATCCCCCGGCATTGCGGACAATAGTCGATTTCAATGCCTTGGCGCTCAGACATGACCAGTTTTACACTTTTACAGACCGGACAATCCATCTTTTGCTCTCCTGTTATGTGAGAAAACAATTCGGTTGGCTGTAGCTATTAATGGTGCTCCAGTACAACAGATGCAAGTGTTGCACGTTCTTTTTTGGTTAATTTCGCGACGACGAGTTGATAGGAATCATCAATCAGACCGGTTAATTGCGTATCACTAAGTTCGCCAGATAACTCAATGGTGTTCCAGTGCTGCTTATTCATGTGGTAACCCGGCTTGATTGAAGCAAACATCGCTCGTTGCAGATCAGCTTGGGCCGGGTCGACCTTGAGGGTGATTTTAAGCGGTGTTTCCTGCCAGGCGACCAACGCATACATCTTGCCACAGACTTTATAAACCAGTGCTTCCGGGCCAAACGGCAATTCTTCCGTCACCGCCAATTTGTTGATCAGATAGGTTTTAAGCGGGGATAGTTCCATAGTGAAGGCTGTTCCATCTGTTGTGCGCATCCGAAAGGATGACTACTCATTACAACATAGTCGATTTTCCGAATGCCGCACAATGATGGATGTCACACCACGTGATAGGGCCTGTTAATGCTTACGGGCAAAGACCCACAGATCGCCTTTGCGTTTCAGTCGCACCGATTGACCACCAATCATCAAAAAGATGCTGTTAGCGTGGGCGGGAACATCAAATAAGCGAGGACCATGTTCTGGTGAGAACCAGACCAGACCGGGTGCATTCGTCAGTTGATCGTCGACTTCGTAATAACCCATAAATTTTTTCGAGCGCAAGCAATGGATGGTTGAATTATTGGCCGAACAGGTTGCGCCTGATAACGGGGTAATGGGGGCGCCAATCACGATGGTCGGGGAAACCGACACGACCGTAAAATGATAAGGCATTTTACGTTTGCAATGGTCATATTCACTGACGGGCCAGCCTTTTGCTTCTTTGGTTTTTGCCAGCGTGTCATCTAACTGCGCTACCAGATCGGACTGCGGAGCACTCTTGTCTGCACTGGTTGTGCTCGATGTTTGACACTCACACGGCTGATTCGCGGCGCACTTTGTATTGCTGGCTTTCTGTTGTTTCAACACTTTTTCGGCATTGATCTTGGCTTGATTGAATTCAAACCGAGTACAGCCCGATAAGGTAACACCTAAACAAGTGGTGAGTAACAGCAGGCAATAGGCCGCATATTTTTTAGGTACGAAGGCAAACCGATTTTTAACGAGCTGGATCTTCATCTACATCTACTTCAACGACAAAAACTAGCAGCATGATATCGTAATGCTGACTAAACAAAAGCCCGGCTCGCTTCTTCTGTACTAGGCACTTTGCTCTTCGCGCATATTCACCAGTAATTCTTTATAACCATCGCCCCAATGCTTGAGATCCATCAATATCGGTTCCAGCGTGCGGCCAAATTCGGTCAGGCTGTATTCCACCCGTGGCGGTACTTCGGCATACACTTCGCGATGCAGAATGTTGTCGGCTTCCAACTCGCGTAATTGTAACGTCAGCATGCGCTGAGTGACACCGGGCACCATGCGGTGCAGTTCGTTAAAGCGTTTTGTGCCACTCAATAAATGAAACAAAATCACGCCTTTCCATTTGCCACCAATCACCGATAACGCCGCACTGACTGAGCAGCTAAAACTGTAAGGTTGTTGAGATGCCATCTTTGTTCTCCATTAGTATACAAAATGATACTACATCACATTTTTGTGCGTACTTACTAATAAGTTTGTTTAATGATACAACAAGAATGAATTTTATGATTGGAGCACAACATGACTAAACAACAGATCCTGGATGCATATGCATTTCGTCACGCCTGCAAAGCATTTGATAGCGACAAAAAAATCAGTGATGACGATTTTGAACTGATTCTGGAAACCGGACGCTTATCACCCAGCTCGTTTGGCTTTGAACCATGGCAATTTCTGGTGATTCAAAACCCAGACTTGCGGGAAAAATTATTACCGCTGGTGTGTGGGCAACAGCAGATTCCGACGGCCAGCCATCTGCTCATTACATTATCGCGTCGTGGCGACAGCCTGAAACCGGGCAGCGATTATCTGACTAACTTTATGCAAGATGTACAAAAATTACCGGCTGAGATCGTGAAGATGAAAGGTGATTTTTACGCGTTATTCCATCGTGAACTGTTTCAGTTGGCAGGCGATGAACGCAAAATTGCGGATTGGGCGGCAAAACAAACCTATCTGCCGATGGCGAATATGATGACCACGGCCGCGTTGCTGGGCATTGATTCTTGCCCAATCGAAGGTTTCAAACAGCAGGAAGTAGAAAACTTCTTAGCCGAAGAGATCGAGCTGGATTTAACCACCTTTGGTGTCGCGCATATCACGGCTTTTGGTTATCGCAAGGCGGAACCTGCCAGAGCGAAAACCCGCCGTGTGGCTGCCGATGTCGTGCAATGGTATTAAGTCTGTAAACCGTGATGCCGGTGTATTCCACACCGGCATTCTCAACGCATCGTTAATCCCGACGTGTAAATAGCCAGTTATTTCCCTTGCGTCTCAATTGCGCCGACTGACCTGCAACCATAAAAAACACACTGTTGGCATGAGGTGGCACTTTGAATAAACGTGCGCCATGTTCTGGGGAAAACCAGACCAGACCAGAAGAATAAGTAAATTGGGTGGCTATTTCATAACGTCCGGCAAAGCGTTCGGAACGTAGATAGTTACAGGAAGAACCTACGGATGAGCAGTGATCTGCCGCAGACGGTGGGATCGGATATCCGACCACTATCGTGGGCGATAACGACAGAATAGCGAAATGATAGGGGAATTTATGCTGGCCGTTGTTATTGAGTGGCCACGTCTGCGCTTCTTTAGTGTGCAGTAAGGTGTCATCTAACTGTGCGGTCAAATCAGACAATTGAATCTTGTTGCCCTGACTATCGGCAAACGCCCACTGACAATCACTGTCACGCGTACTGTTGCCGGCACAGTGGCGATATAAAGGCGCAAACTGATTTGGGGCAATTAACGGCCCATGCCCTTTGACTTGTGTCCAATCCGAGCTGCGATGCGCACAGCCAGCGAGGGTCAGTACCAGGAGAAAAACTAAAACAGCACAGCATTTATTGAGTAAGAGTGTTGTTGCGGAATGAGCGAATTTGCCAATAAAAGACGTATCCATTTGCCTCTACCAACAAGGTCAGAAAGAATCAGCATGATAGCGCAATGTTGGTGTAACTGCGAAAGTTACTGGCAAATAACATTGCTTCATCAATGGGTTGGATTGGGGATCGGCTCTATCCATTGACCGGATAGAGCCTGATTAGCGAGCTTAGAAATTCGGCAGATGTTTTACGCGGCGTTTCACTTCTTCCTGTTTCCCCGCATTAAATGGGCGGGCATCCGGGCTGCCTAAGTAACCACAAACACGTCGGGTCACTGAGACTTTAGTCGAGTCATGATTGCCGCATTTCGGGCAGGTAAAACCTTTACTGGTACAATCAAATTCACCGGTATAACCGCATTCATAACACTCGTCGATCGGTGTATTGGTGCCGTAATAAGGTACGCGGCTGTAGCTGTAATCCCAGACGTTTTCCAATGCTTCCAGATTATGCTGAATGTTTGGATATTCGCCGTAGCAGATAAAACCACCATTCGCGATTGGCGGATAAGCCATCTCAAAGTTCAGTTTGGCGTACGGGTCAACCTTCTTCTCGACGTCTAAATGATAGCTGTTGGTGTAATAACCTTTTTCGGTAACGCCATCGACCAGACCAAACTCTTTGGTGTCGAGGTTGCAGAAACGGCTACACAGGTTTTCACTTGGCGTGCTGTAGAGGCTGAAACCATAACCAGTTTCGGCTTTCCATTCATCCACGGCATCACGTAATTTTTGCACAATGGCGATGCCTTTCTGGCGCAGCACTTCATCATCAAACACATGTACTTTGTCGCCAAACAGGGCGTTGATGGTTTCATGTACACCGATGTAGCCCAGTGAAATGGAGGCGCGGCCATTTTTAAAGATTTCCGAAACATCATCATCCGCTTTCAGACGCACACCACACGCACCTTCCATATATAGGATCGGCGCGACGCGCGCTTTTACGCCATTCAGGCGTTCAATGCGTGCCATCAGTGCTTTTTTACACAGACGCAGGCGGCTATCCAACAGATCATAGAAATGCGCTTCATCACGCGCTTCCAGTGCAATACGTGGCAGGTTCAGACTCACCACGCCTAAGTTATTGCGACCTTCGTGGATCATCTTGCCATCTTCTTCATACACACCGAGGAAGCTGCGGCAGCCCATTGGCGTTTTGAATGAACCAGTGACTTTCACCACCTGATCGTAGTTCAGGATATCCGGATACATGCGTTTGCTGGCACATTCCAGCGCCAGTTGCTTGATATCGTAGTTCGGGTCAGCTTTCTTGTGGTTGATGCCATCACGGATCGCAAACACCAATTTGGGGAACACTGCAGTTTTGTGGTTCTTACCTAAACCGGCAATGCGGTTTTGCAGGATCGATTTCTGGATCAAGCGTGATTCCCAGCTCTCGCCCAGACCAAAACCGAAGGTGACAAACGGAGTTTGACCATTGGCGGTGTGCAGCGTGTTTACTTCATATTCCAACGACTGGAACGCGTCGTAACACTCTTTTTCGGTGCGAGACAGGGCATAGGCATCGGCGTCAGGAATATTCCATTCCACCGCCACCTGATGGTGTTTCTCATAACTTTTAGTGACGTAAGGTGCCAACACTTCATCAATACGGTTGATGGTGGTGCCGCCGTAAATATGGCTGGCAACCTGAGCAATGATCTGTGCGCTGACCGCGGTAGCGGTCGAGATCGATTTTGGTGTGTCGATCTCCGCGTTACCCATTTTAAAGCCGTGGGTCAGCATGCCTTCCAGATCGATCAACATGCAGTTGAACATCGGGAAGAAAGGAGAGTAATCCAGATCGTGGAAATGGATCTCGCCTTTTTCATGTGCCTGCACCACATCACGTGGCAGCAGATATTGTTTGGCATAATGTTTCGCCACGATACCGGCCAGCAGATCGCGCTGAGTCGGGATCACTTTGCTGTCTTTATTCGCGTTTTCGTTCAGCAGCTCGGCATTGGTCTGCTGGATCAAGCCTTGGATCTCTTTATTCAGGCGGCCCTGCTTCTCACGCGCTAAATCGCGATCATGGCGGTATTCAATATAGGCACGCGCCAGCGTTTTATGCGGGCCTTCCATCAGCAGGTTTTCGACCAGTGTTTGTACTTCACTGATGTCAACTTCATCGCGTCCGGCTAACAGCGATGCGATCTGACCAGCCACTGAGGCGCAATACGCGTCGTCTCTCACATGCACGGCTTCCGCTGCTTTCGCGACAGCGTGCCATATGCGTGAGCCATCAAACGATACGCGGCAGCCGTCGCGTTTGATTACCAGCGGTTTTGCTTGCATTTTTTATAGCCCTCATGCTAGTCCGACAATGGTGTGTCGTTGTGGTAGTAATACTATATATAGTTCATCTGGTCGTGGATTTAACTATATATTGCGATTTTATTCTGAAAGATAGTCGACATTTTTTTGATCTAAAACAGAGAATCTGGAGATTTGGACAGCGTTGCATCAGCGAAAAAAAGTGAAATTTGTGAGGTCAAAACACTTGAAAATCCTGTAGCCCTTGGTGGATAAGGGCTGGCAAAAATCAGTAGAAATATGGGCAAAAAAAGGGAGCCGCATGCTGCGACTCCCTGATAACGATAAACTAGTAACGATAAACCTGGTTCACATTTTAACCGGGCAAAAATCAGGGTAACTGCGGGCCTGCCGCGATCAGTCGTTTACCTTGCTCATTGTCGGTGTACTGCGCGAAGTTTTTGATAAAACGTTGCGCCAGATCTTCGGCCTTTGTCTGCCATTGCGCAGGGTCGGCGTAAGTATCGCGAGGATCGAGGATCTGCGGATTCACCCCGGGCAGATCAATTGGCATTGCCAGATTAAAGAGCGGCAGCGTTTTCATCGGTGCTTTATCAATCGAACCATCCAAAATCGCATCGATAATGGCGCGGGTATCATGGATCGAGATCCGTTTACCGGTGCCATTCCAGCCGGTATTCACCAGATAACAATCAGCACCGGCTGCTTCCATCCGTTTCACCAACACTTCGCTGTATTGTGTCGGGTGTAGCGTCAGGAAGGCTTTACCAAAGCACGCGGAGAAGGTCGGTGTTGGTTCAGTCACACCGCGTTCCGTGCCCGCGAGCTTGGCAGTAAAGCCAGCCAGGAAGTGATATTGCGTCTGGTCATGCGTCAGTTTGGACACCGGCGGCAATACGCCAAAGGCATCCGCAGTCAGGAAAATCACTTTCTTAGCGGGGCCAGCTTTCGACACCGGTTTAACTATATTTTCAATGTGGTAGATCGGATAAGACACGCGGGTGTTTTCAGTAATGGAATTATCATCAAAATCAACATTACCTTCTGCATCGACGGTGACGTTTTCCAGCAACGCATCACGGCGGATCGCGTTATAGATATCTGGTTCGGCTTCTTTGCTCAGTTTGATGGTTTTGGCATAGCAACCACCTTCAAAGTTGAACACGCCATCATCGTCCCAGCCATGCTCATCATCACCGATCAACAACCGTTTTGGATCAGCAGACAACGTAGTTTTACCTGTGCCAGATAAACCAAAGAAAATAGCGACATCGCCATCTTTACCTACGTTGGCAGAACAATGCATAGACGCAATGCCACGCAATGGCAGCAGGTAGTTCATCACCGAGAACATCCCTTTCTTCATTTCGCCGCCATACCAAGTGCCACCGATGACCTGCATCTTCTCGGTTAAATTGAAGGCAACGAAGTTTTCAGAATTTAAGCCCTGTTCTTTCCAATTCGGGTTAACCGTTTCGGCACCATTCAACACGACAAAATCAGGTTCAAAATCCACTAATTCGGCATCGGTTGGGCGAATAAACATGTTTTTGGCAAAATGTGCCTGCCAAGCCACTTCCGTAATAATGCGCACCTTCAAGCGGCTATCTGGGTTGGCGCCACAAAAACCATCGATAACAAACAGACGTTTAGCGGAAAGCTCTTCTACCACCAGTTTTTTCAGTTCAGACCAGATCACTGGTGTGATCGGTTTATTGTCATTTTTACCGCCGTTTGACCACCAGACCGTGTCGTGAGTGGTGTCATCCATTACTAAATATTTATCTTTCGGAGAACGGCCGGTGAACACACCGGTTTTGACGTTGACGGCACCAAGTTTGGTCACTACGCCGCGTTCATAGCCAACCAGTTCCGGGTTTAGTTCCTCAGCGTACAACTGATCGTATGAGGGGTTGCGAATAATCTCTTTAACGTCGTGTATACCATAGCATGCAAGGTCTAAACGGGCAGTCGTCATAAGTGTGCTCCTGAGTGTGACCAGTAGGGGTAGTTAGTACAACTGGATTCAAGTTTAGGAGCTTCTGCCGTTATTTATGCTGGTAACTTCAAATAATGCAGATGAGCTTACACTTTTTATGGATTAAATTTGTTTTGCGATCCGTCCGGCAGATCGTAGTCATTTGAGGTGTGAGAATGTTGAGTTAATAAAGATACAAAGAATTAGGCGCGATATAAAAAGAGGGCAGCGGTATCCGCTACCCGATGCCATGATTAATGCAACACTGCTGGTTCTTCCGGTGGCGTTAGTTGATCGTTAAAGATCTTCGCCAGATCTTCTGCGGAAAAATGATATTCAGTACCGCAATAATCACAATCCATTTTGATTTCGTTCTGTTCTTCTAATAACGAGTCCACTTCAGCTTTGCCGATTTGCAAAATAGCGGCTTCACAGCGTGCGCGCGAACAGTTACAGACAAAACTAACCGCTTGCGGATCAAACAGGCGCACTTCTTCCTGATGATACAAACGATACAGCACTTCTTGTGCAGACTGGTTGAGCAATTCTTCGCTTTTGATGGTGTCGGTCAATGTAGTGACATGTTCAAAATCAAGCGCATGTTGTTCGGTGTTAATGTCCGGCATAATCTGCAGTAACATACCGGCAGCTTTCGGTAATTCATCATGCGGTTCAGTTTTGATCCAGATGCGAGTCGCCAATTGTTCGGATTGCGCGAAATATTTCTCCAGACAAGCGGCTAACGTGTCGCCATCCAGTGCTACCACCCCCTGATAACGCTCACCTTCTTCCGGGATCACGGTGATCATCATATGACCTTCACCGATCAGCTCATGCAAGCCAGCATTTTCCGCGATAACACCGTCGTAACGGGCGACACCGCGCATCTGCTGTAAATGGTTACCATTGATCACCGCAAAGCGGACCGGGCCATTGCCCTGTAACTGCACGGTAATCGCGCCTTCAAATTTCAGCGTCGCGGTCAGCAGGCTGGTCGCCACCAACAGCTCACTTAACAACCGCTGAATGGCTTGCGGGTAATGGTGGCCGCATAACATATCGTGGGTGGTTGTGCTCAACTGCACCAACTCACCACGCACTTCATAATGTTCAAATAAAAAACGATGTAACTGATCCGGTGTTTGACTCATTTCAGGCATTCTCTTTGGATGATCCGGAACGACGCCGCAGCGTCATTCACCTTGTTTGAAGCGCATAAGATCGCGCCGTTGTTTTTTATCCGGTTTACTGTCCGGATGCGGCGAATACAAGGTATTCAACCGGCGGGCTTCCGCATTACGTTCACGTTTGACAATACTTTCTGCTGTCTCGCGATACAGCAACTGTGCTTGTACCGCCGAGAGGCGTTGGATACTTAACGTCAGCACCACCACTTCTTTTTCATCAAATCCCTGACGCAGGCGGATAGTTGCTCCCACTTCAACCTGTTTGCCCGGTTTAGTCCGCTGACCGTTATAGTGCACTTTGCCACCTTCGATCATGCTGCGGGCTAAAGCCCGGGTTTTAAAAAAACGGGCCGCCCATAACCACTTATCGAGGCGGATTTCTTTGTCATCTGCAGCTTCTGACATGGCAATTTCCCATTTTTATTTGTTATTAGTTTATCAGAAGCAAATATCAAGGCGAACAACTCACATAGTTCTATCCTCAAACTGCTGAAAATTTGATATACTAGTTGGCCTGCTTGTGTTACCCGCTCAGAGTAATACACCCCGGATCTGATGAAGATGGCATGCTGCCATCGTATTTTTCTTGTTCTGAATGGAGGGAACAATGGCTTTCGCTGCCAACAAGCGCTCCGTCATGACCCTGTTCTCCGGCAATGACATGTTTAGTCACCAGGTACGTATCGTCCTGGCCGAGAAAGGTGTGACCTTTGATATCTGTATGGTAGATGTAAATGCTCTGCCAGAAGAACTGCTGGAGTTAAACCCATATAACTCTGTTCCTACACTGGTGGATCGTGATCTGGTGCTCTACACCTCTCGCATCATCATGGAGTATCTCGACGAGCGTTTCCCGCATCCGCCGCTGATGCCGGTTTATCCGGTGGCTCGTGGTAATTGCCGCCTGATGATGCACCGCGTTGAGCTGGACTGGTACACGCTGGCAGACAAGATCCTGAACAATGCACCGGACGCAGAAGCAGCACGTAAACAATTACGTGAAAGCTTGCAGGCCATGGCACCACTGTTCCAGGAATATCCTTATTTCATGAACGAAGAATTCAGCCAGGTAGATTGCTACATGGCACCATTGATGTGGCGTCTGCCAATCATGGGTATTGAATTCACGGGCAAAGGTGCCAAAGAGCTGAAAGCTTATATGACTCGCTTGTTTGAGCGCGACTCATTCCAAGCTTCGCTGACCGATGTTGAACGTGAAATGCGTAACGGACCACTGTAATGGAACCGAACATGACGCCCAGTCGCCCCTATCTGCTGCGGGCTTTCTACGAATGGTTGCTGGATAATGATATGACGCCGCATCTGTTAGTGGATGCTAACGCGCGGATGGTCCAGGTGCCGCAACAATTTGCGCGCGACGGACAGATTGTTCTCAACATTGCTCCGCAAGCAGTGGTTGCTTTCACGATGGACAATGAAGCAGTGAGCTTCAATGCCCGTTTTGGTGGCGTACCGCAACAGGTTTATATTCCCATGGCCGCGGTGCTGGCGATCCATGCCCGCGAGAATGGTGTCGGTACGTTTTTCCCGCCAGAGCCTGCTTATGCAGCTTGGTTGGAAGATGAGACATCATCACCTGAAAAAGCCAAAGCCACTGACGATGACGCGCCAAAATCGCCTCGTCCAGATGGCCGACCGACATTACGGGTGATCAAATAAAATAAAAAAGGGAACGCGAAGTTCCCTTTTTTATTACCGCAGAAAGTATTATTTCTGAACGTATTCAAATACGCGGATCACTTTTTCTACACCCGAGACATTGCGTGCGATCTCAACAGCCAATTCACCTTCATCGTGAGTCACCAGACCCATCAGGAAGATCTGACTATCTTCAGTGATGACTTTAACGTGACTGCTGTCGAAATGTTTTTCCGCAATCAACATGGTACGCACTTTAGAGGTGATCCAGCTGTCATTGGAACGGATATCATAACCAATCGGTTCTTCGATCTTAATTTCGTTATAGATCTTGCGTACTCCTTCCTGCCGTTCCACCATGGCACGAACTTCATCGCTGTATTTCTGATGCGGGGTTTGCCCAACCAGTAACACAATACCGTTATTGCTATTAATGGAGATATGACTGGTACGGGAAATGTCGGTGCGTTCTGACAGATCATGTCGGGCGTTCAGCTCAATTTTCTGATCATCTACCTGGGCAGTGACAGTTCGTCGGTCTTTGGCAACAACGACACCGGTCGTTGCACCACCAGCTAATAAGACGCCAACACAGCCTTGGAGCAAGAGTAAACCAGCTAGCGATAACGGGAGCAGCTTACGAAACATAGCAATTCCTCAATGAATTATTGGGGGAACAGGGTTTGGTCAATCAGATCACTCAGGCAGTTTAATACTAGTAAATGTACTTCCAGAATGCGTGAAAAACGAGCAGAAGGACAGCGGATTTCCACATCACTTTGCCCCAGTAAACCTGCCAGTTCTCCACCATATCCGGTATTTAAAATCACCATCGTCATGTCGCGGGAGAGTGCTGCTTCCGCTGCATGGATCAATTCCCGATTATCTTCTTCGGTGGTGATCAGCACTAAGATATCACCTTGTTGTCCAAGCGCTCGGATCTGGTGGGCATAGACATCTTCAAATTTACCGTAATGGCTGAGCGAACTCATCAGATTACCATCACAAGTTAATGCAATGGCAGGTAAAGAGGGGCGTGCCGTTTCAAAACGACTCATTAAATGTGATACAAATAGTTGAGCCAATGCTGCTGAAGCTCCGTTACCACAGGCAAGGATCTTGTTACCGTTTAACAGACAGATGGCCAGCATTTGTGCCGCGGTCTGAATGTTTTCTGATAACACTTCAGCCGCGGCAATTTTTGTCTGAATACTTTCGGTAAAATTTTCTCTGATCCGATCCAACCGGGTTCTCCTAAAATGCGTTTTTTAGCCAGCTTTGTTGCCCGTCATCGTACGATACTATGTCAAAACGGCAAGCCTGATGTGCTTCGTTGATCTGCTGATTTAATAAAAAATAGCGGGCAGTGTAACGAATTTTCTGTTGTTTAGCCGGCGTTACTGATGATAACGCGCCGCCATAATCACGAGAGGCCCGATAGCGGACCTCTACAAACACCAGCGTCTGGTGTTCTCGCATAATTAAATCAATTTCGCCCTGACGGCAGCGATAGTTGGCACTAACGAACAACAGGCCCTGTTGTTCAAGAAAGCGACGGGCCTGCTGTTCGTAGTATTGTCCCTTACTTTGCCGGCTGAGGGACGGCGGGTTGAGCGGTGGTCGGCTCATTACTTAATTGACCATTATTGTAGTGTGTCCAGATCAGATCATGAAGAATAACTCCATCTGTTGTCACATGCAGGACACCGGTCAGACCATTGATGGTCATATCTGGATTCTGACGCAACTGACTTAATTGATTTACCAATGTGCCAGCGTCATGTCCCATGGCATACAACCGTAATTGATCACCACTGGCTTGAGGTAATGCGGCTGTTGCTTTAGCAAGCTCATCGGGAACTCGATTTAACATCAATGGCATATCGCCCAATTGCATGCCGTTGAGTGCCAGCGCTACATCTGGTTTTAAGCCACTACTATTACTTTTAGAACCCAAATAATAAGTAGGTCGAACCGTTGAATCACCTAACATCAGATCGACACTGGATTTGATATTGGATGCTTCAAATGCGGATGCCAGCATATAAATAGCATCCACCCGATTAGGTGCATTGGCTGGATCATCAGCTAATGACTGTACCTGTCCGGCCTGTAATGTCCCGCTTTTACCGCCTAATTTCTGACGTAACAGGCTTAACAGTTCATCACGGCTACGGAATTTAGCGATATCTGCATCGCCGAGATCCAATGATTTCCAGTAACTGTTAAAACCGGCTGCAGTCCGTTCACCCAATGTATTGGATGGTAACAGTAGCAACGGATGCTGCATGCCATCTTCATGGATCTTTTGTGCGATCTGCGCAGCTTCCGCTTCTGGTGACAATGAAAAATAATAGAGATTGTCTGCAGCAGGTTGTCCGTCCAGTTGATTCAAGGCTAATACTGGTACAGAAGCATGGCTGGCGACTAACTGCTCTACTTTATTCTTCTGCAATGGGCCGATGATCAGTTGTGCACCTTCTTTTTCGGCACGCGCCAATAATTCGGGCATCGATTGGCTGTTTTCATCGTAATAATTCAGTGTCAGTTTATTTCCGCTTGCCAGATTAGCTTGTTCCAGACCTGTTTTCAGCGCGCTAGCCGGGCCAGCCAACTTACCTGATAGCGGTAATAAAACCGCGACTTTCTGGATCTGTGTGGTGGCGGTTACACCCTGATTATTTTCGGCAATCGTTGGTTGTACCGGTGCATCAGCTGCTGGTGTAAACAAACCGATTGCCGGATGTTCAGGGTGGCGCTTTTGCCAGTCAGCATATTGTTTAGCTTGATCTTGTTGAACTTGGCTAATTTGCGCTAATTCAAACCAGCCCGCTGCTTTTTCCCGTTTCATACGGTTGGCGGCATTGGTATAGGTTTTTAATGTTGTGGCATCACTAGCTTGTAGTAATGACCAGATCTGTTGGTGATTTTTACTGGCTGATTCGCCGTTTAAATATGGATCCAACGAGATCAGGCTATTTGCTGCCGCTGTTTTCTGGCCAGTTTTTAGTAACAGGTCAGATTGCAGGCGATAATAAAATTGCACGGTATTGCTGTCTAAAGGTCGCAAGTCGATACCGGCAATGCGGTTTAACGCCTTGCTGGATTGTCCTTGTTTACCAAGTTGTAATGCATTTAACAGGCGTAAAGCCACTTTCTGACGTGGAGTAGTGGCTTCTTTGGCTAATTGTTGTTGAATTGCATTGGCCTGCGAGCTATCACCATCGGCGATCAAACGACGAGTCGCTAACACTTGCAGGGCAAAACGGTTTTCCGGTGCGGAATCATTGATGTGAGTCAGATACCACTGGCTATTGTGTGTTAGTGGCCCAAAGGCGTTGAGTGTGGCGCTATCGTCATTATTGTCGTTGCGATTTCCTGCCGCACAACCTGACAATAACAGGACAATGGCAAACAGCCACCAGAAATGTGGTACAGTGCGCAACTTGCTAACCCGGCTCAAGATTTATCTCCAACCTATCTATGTCTGGCCCCTAGTGTAATCTTCACACCAGAATGAAACAAATTTTCGACAGGAGTTTTCATGGCTATATCACCTTGTCTGTATATCGTACCGACGCCGATTGGTAACCTGTCGGATATTACATTGCGTGCAATCGAGATTTTAAAGAGTGTCGATTGTATTGCAGCGGAAGATACTCGTCACAGTGGCATTCTGCTGCAACACCTACAGGTCAAGGTACCAATGCTGGCGTTGCATGACCATAATGAACAACAACGAGCCGGTGTATTGATCCAGCGCATTCAGCAAGGGCAAAGCATCGCTCTGATTTCGGACGCCGGTACACCGCTTATCAGCGATCCGGGTTACCATTTGGTGAAAGCCTGCCGTGATGCAGGTGTCAAAGTCGTGCCATTACCAGGGCCTTGTGCAGCAATTACGGCATTGAGTGCGGCGGGGTTGCCTACCGATCGTTTTGTATTTGAAGGTTTTTTACCAGCCAAGGAAAAAGGCAAGGAAGATCGCCTGCAGGCGCTGGCCGATGAAACCCGCACCATGGTGTTTTATGAATCACCGCGCCGGGTGATGGATACGTTAACCGCGATGTATCAGGTATTTGGTGAACGTCAGATTGTCATTGCCCGTGAGTTGACCAAAACCTTCGAAACTCTGCATAGCTTGCCGCTTTCGGAAATGCTGGCGTGGTTGCAGGAAGATGATAACCGTACTCGTGGTGAGTTCGTGCTGATGTTGGCCGGTAAAGCTGATAACAGTGATGAGTTACCCGCAGAAGTTTTACGCACTTTAACACTGCTGATGGCCGATCTACCGCTGAAAAAAGCAGCAGCGCTAACAGCCGAAATATATGGTGTGAAAAAGAATGCGCTTTATGCATGGGGCTTAGAAAAGCAGAATTCTGAGAGATAGTTTGCTGTGTGGGCGTAACCTCCCTATAATGCGCGCGGGGTTGGCCGGGCAGTCGCCGTCTTGTTGTTGTGCCTTCGGGTAGACAAACAGGAGGGAGGAAAGTCCGGGCTCCACAGGGCAGGGTGCCAGGTAACGCCTGGGAGGCGTAAGCCTACGACCAGTGCAACAGAGAGCAAACCGCCGATGGCCCGTAAGGGATCAGGTAAGGGTGAAAGGGTGCGGTAAGAGCGCACCGCGCGACTGGTAACAGTTCGTGGCACGGTAAACTCCACCCGGAGCAAGACCAAATAGGCTTCCATGTCGCGGCCCGCGTCGGAAGCGGGTAGGTTGCTTGAGCCTGCGAGCGATTTCAGGCCTAGAGGAATGGCTGCCACCGCGCAAGCGGAACAGAACCCGGCTTACAGGCCAACCCCACTCAATATCCCGTTCACAGTCATGTGGCGGGATTTTTTGTTTCTGCTGCCAGTCGTTTAAATTCTGCGCGGGGTAGCTTCAGTTGGCCTGGTGACAACGTTGGCCAAGGCAAATAGTCTTTTGGCAACATAAAGGCCGGCAAAAATTGACGTAACCACACAGTTAATTCCGCCGATGACATAGGCGCTTGCTGCCAATCGATAAAACAAACACAACGCATGCCCCACTCTTCGTCTGGTATAGGAACGACAATCGCTTGTGCGATAGCAGGATGTTGTAGCAGTTGTTGTTCAATCTGTTCTGGCTGAATGTTCTCCCCCCCACTGATGAATTGGTTATCAATGCGGCCATTAATCACTAATTCATCGTTCTGCCAGTAGCCGGCATCACCTGTGTGAAACCATCCATCAGCATCTAGCGGTAGTAATAAACTGCCATCAGGTAGGTAATAACCGGCAAACAGCGTGTCACCTCGGACACATATTTCATCGGTCTGAATTGTCACTTCCCGTCCGGCTAATGCTTTACCCACAACGCCTACAGCCCCTGCGGGAGCGGTACAAACCTGCGATGCCATTTCCGACAAACCATAACTAACCCACGGTGTCAGCTGTTGTGCCCGGCATTGGGCGATCAGGCTATCAGGAAGTGGGGCGCCGCCTAATAACAAGTGACGAACTTGTGTGGCTGAAAAATGAAAATCCGGTTGCTGTAATAATCGATACAACTGTGTTGGCACCAGCGACAGATGCGTGATCGGTGCTTGTTGTAATAATGCCGAGAGTGGTTGTGCGGGATCAGGCAGCACCACGCAGGCACCGGCCAGAAAACAGCGAAACAAAATGGCCAGCCCACCGACATGAAACAGTGGCAGTGACAATAACCAACCATCATCGACGGTGATGGGTACGAGACTGCCTTGTGCGTTGGCGAAATGATTCCGCAAACGATGTGCCACCACTTTAGGTGAACCACTGCTGCCAGAGGTAAAAATTAAATTACTGAGTATGCTGTCATTTAGTTCACAAACAGTCGATAGTGACGTTTCTAAGGTGAAATCGAATTGCAATTCATCGGAGGGCCAGCGCAGAGTGGCATGCACTTGTTGCTGAAGTTGCTGTTGTCGAGCTTCGGGAAACGCGGAGTTTATTGGGCAGCAGACGATCTGTTCCCGCCAGCAGGCCCATAGCAACATCACGAGTTCAGCACTGTTAGTGCTGCACAAAAACAGATGGTCGCCAGAGTTTAATCCGGCGTGCCGGAGCTGTTGTTGCAGGGCATTGAGCCGGGCATCCAGTTGTTGGTAGCTGAGCGTAACACCGGCATTCCATAATGCCGGTTGGGTCGGATGTTGTTGGGCGTGCTGCCGGATAGGGCAAGTTAGCTTTGCCATACCAGTTGCAACTGTTTGGTATCGACTTGTTGTTTATCATCCAGCACCGTGCCACTGAAATAGCGCAATGTATCTAAGCCAGGCGCTTGTTCAGGCGACCATTCGGCAGCCAGTAAGGCCAGCAGACGGTTACCGAGTTGCGATTCGTGGCTGGAAGAGATCACCACTTTGACTCCATTCGCTTTGGCTTTTTTCACCAGTTCTTGGCATTTATCCAATGAACCGATGAGCGTGGGTTTTAATACCAAGCCTTTCAACTGTGGGAAAAAATCCCAGTTGGTTTCGGCGCTTAATATCTCATCCAGTGCTACAGCAATACCGGTGTGTGATGCAACCGCACGGATATTGGCGTAAGTCGCGCAAGGATCTTCAATATATTCAATGTGGGATGGATCGAGATGGCTCATGAAGGTCCAGGCTTCTTCACGCGTCCACAGTTGATTGGCATCCAAGATCAGTTTAGTTTTTGGTGCTAACCGGATGATTTCGCGGATCATCGCTAGCTCATCGCGCATTGGATAACGTGCGACTTTGAGTTTTACTCGGCTGGGGTAGTCATATAACCACTCTTTCCAGCTCCAGATAATATCTTCCGGTGTGCCTTGTAACAGCAGATACGGTGGTAGTGGCGTATGTTTTAATACCGGCCAGCTACGACGGGCGCAATCTAGACCAAATTTCACCGATGGATAAGTAACCGGGATGGTTTTGCCTTGTTTAAATGCGCTCAGAAAGGCGATGGTTTCTTGTTCCGCTTCTGCCAGTGTCTCACGGGAAAAACCCGGTAGTGGTGCAATTTCACTCCAGCTACTGCCCCAATGCAACAATAAGCCTTCGCGTTGCTCGATAGTCTGGTTGTGAAATGTCAGCGGATGCGTGAGCGGCAGTTGATACCGATACAGAGTGATATCCATAAGTTGGCTGTCCTTATTCTCGGCAAAATCAGTCGTCTGTCATGTTATAACAGATCCCGATGCAGAGATCAGATCTGCATCGGAGTGTTGCAGCTGCATTACGGGTTTCGTGGGAATTTATTGAAATCCGGTTCACGTTTTTCGTTAAAAGCGTTACGTCCTTCCTGACCTTCTTCAGTCATGTAAAACAGCATGGTGGCATTACCGGCGAGTTCCTGCAGACCAGCCTGACCATCACAATCGGCATTGAGTGCGGCTTTCAGACAACGCAAGGCCATCGGACTGTGTTGCAAAATCTCACGACACCAACGCACGGTTTCACGTTCCAGTTCGGCCAATGGCACCACCGTATTCACCAGCCCCATGTCTAAGGCTTCTTTGGCGTCATATTGACGGCACAAGAACCAGATCTCGCGTGCTTTTTTCTGGCCGACCAAGCGTGCCATGTAAGAGGCGCCCCAACCACCATCGAACGAACCCACTTTCGGACCGGTCTGACCGAAACGGGCATTTTCAGCAGCAATGGTGAGATCACACAGCATATGTAAGACGTGACCACCACCAATGGCGTAACCAGCGACCATCGCCACAATCGGCTTCGGGCAGGTGCGGATCTGGCGCTGGAAGTCGAGCACGTTTAAGTGATGCGTACCTTCGTCGTCTTTGTATCCACCATAATCGCCACGTACTTTCTGATCACCACCGGAACAGAACGCCAGCTCGCCTTCGCCAGTCAGAATGATGGTGCCGATCTGGGCATCAAAGCGTGCATCTTGCAGCGCTTTCATCATCTCCATCACAGTGAGTGGACGGAAAGCGTTACGCACCTGTGGGCGGTTAATGGTGATTTTGGCAATGCCATCAGCAGATTTGTGATAGCGGATGTCTTGGTAATCGGCACTGCAATCTTGCCATTCAATCGGGGCATACCAGCGGGCATCGTTATCGTGATCTTGCATAGTTATCTCTCATAATTAACAGTAGATACCCTTCCCACTTGAAGTTGCAGCGGCGTTGGCTGCACTCATTCGCCCCAATCACATAGTTTATCTATGCTCATGGGGCTCCTCGCTTGCCGCCTACCTGCAATTTCAAGTGGTTTGGGTAGAAATTAGTTAGCCACTGCCGGATAGCAGCCGCCATGAATTCTGGGTTGGCACGGTGCAAGTTATGTCCGCCGGCCAGTATTTGCTGTGTTACCGACGTGCAGTGGGTTGCCAGTTGTGCAGCAATCGCTTGGAATTTCAGATCTTGTTCACCACACAGATACAGCACCGGTAGTGACGTATCTTGCAACCAATGTTGCAGATCCGGTTGTTTCGCCAGCGAGCAACAACACAGCATGTGCGCCAGTTGGGCTGCACTGTTTTGACTGCGATCAGCGATAAGTTGGGTGCGTTCTGTTGAGTTTAAATCAGCAAAGACCGGTTGTTGATACCAGTCGGTCAACACATCGGCTAATGGTTCTCGATAAAAGCGTCGTGCCCAGCGGGCATCCGCACTGGCTCGTGCTTTTCGTTCATCAGCTAAACTTAAACCGGGGTGTGCATTTTCTAACAGCAAACTTTGTAAACCAGCCGGTTGTGTGGCGGCAAGCTGTAACGCCAAACGCCCGCCGAGTGAGTAACCGAGCAGATGATAATTTGAGATATCTCGTTGCTGTAATTGCTGATTAAGCCAGAGGGGGAAATCAGCCATCCGGCTTAAACGTTGCTCATGAGCATCGCCGTGCCCCGGTAGATCGAAGGCAATACAGTCGTAATCAGGTAACTGCTCGATCAGCGCTGACCAGTCATTGGCTGAACCTAAAAAGCCATGCAATAAGACCAGTGTTGGTTTACTCACGCGGGTAAATTCCGTACATGCTGCGCGAATTCTTTCAGCCAGTTTGCTGCTTCGCCTACCGAGACCTTACATTCCAAAATGGTGGCACTGTGTTGTGTCAGTGCTTGCTGATAATCGTGCTGGAAGCTGGTGACATCGGTTGGTGCGGCATAAGTGAGCTGAAATTGTTCGGCACTGGCTTGGAAATTCAGCCCATGCGGCAGTTGGTAAAAATGTTCACGGATCTGGTTGTGCTCTGGCACCGGCAGCATGTGAAAAATATTACCGCCATCATTATTGATGATGATCAGCACAAACGGGCTATTCAGGCTGCGCAATAACGCCAGACTGTTGAGATCAAACAGGGCAGAGGTATCGCCCAGCAGTAGAGTGGTTGGCTGAGTTTGGTTAGCTTTCGCTACGCCTGCGGCGGTGGCTATTAAACCATCAATGCCGGAAGCACCGCGATTGGTGTAAATATGCGCAGGTCGAACACCTGTTGTGCCGAGCATATCCAAAAGCCGGATCGGCATGCTGTTGCCAATAAACAGCTGGCCTTTGATCTGGGCGTTCAGCTGATGACAGAGGGTGATTTCCCCCCATGCTGGCAGTTGTTGTTCAATGAGTGCGGCGAGTTTGTGCTCCCACTTAATGAGCTGGTGCCACGCAGCGTGACGAGCTGCAAGCTGATGTGCCTGACACCAGAGACTAATCGCGCTGACAAACCGCTGTTGTACAGCGAGGCCATTGTCCAGCCGTTCCGCACTGCTATCGATTTGCCAGCAGTGCTGCCATTCCTGTTCTGTTAAAAACTGTTGCAGACGTTTGGAAATCAAACGGCCACCGAATAACAGTAATGTTTCTGCTTGGGTCAATTCGGCCCGAAATGCAGAGTGATGCAGCGCCAGATCGGCAGAGTTAATGGTTTGTGGATGAAAGCGCAGTTGTGACTGAATATCCGCAATCAACGGCCAACCGGTTTGTTCGGCAAGAAGCAAAATAGCATTGGCGTCTTCTTCTCGAGTCAGCCGGCCGACGACAATCAGCCCTTTGCTATGGCGCACCACTTCCCATGCTGGATCGGTTGGGCAGGTTGTTTGTGCCGGCGTGTAACGCGTCCAAGGTTCATGACTATCGAACCAACGGCTTAACCCTCGTAGCGCATGAGCTGGCAACTGTTGCCCTTCGACCGGATAAAGTGGTTCGCGGAACGCACAATTCAGATGCACTGGGCCGGGTGTTTGTTGCTGCTGAAAGGCAGCCTGATCGACCGAGGCCAACAGCCATGCTGGGGCAATCTCATTGCTCGGGGTGGGCAATAATTGCTGATAAATCGGATAGCTGGAAAAAATAGCGCTTTGCTCGATAGCTTGATTGGCACCATTACCGATCAATTCGGCGGGGCGATCGGCAGTCAGCAACCAAAGAGGAATACCCGATTGGCGAGCTTCCACCACCGCAGGCAGCAAGTTGGCTACCGCACTACCGGAGGTGACGATTACCGCGACTGGGCGCTGGCTGCCTTGCGCCAACCCAAGTGCCAAAAAACCCAAACCGCGTTCGTCAAAATGCAGGTGTGTGGTTATCGCAGGGTTTGCTGCAGCAGCTAATGTCAGCGGCGTAGAGCGTGAACCCGGCGCAATACAGATATCACGTACACCCAGTCGCACCAGCTCTTCAATAATTAACGAACTCCACAGGGCATGCAGACTACCTAACGCTTGCCACTGCTCAGTCATTCCAGACACCCAACATGCTGTTGAGTTTGGTGTCGAGTTCCTGCCATTCGGCTTCTGCATCTGAACCGGTCAGAATGCCGGCACCGGTATAGAGGTGCAGCTGATTTTGATGCCACAAGCCACTGCGGATGGCGACGGTAAACTCCGACACATCTTCGCTGATAAAACCGCAGGCACCGGCATACCAACCGCGCTGATGTTGTTCCAATTCACGGATCTGGCTTAATGCCTTGCGACGTGGTGAACCGCCGACCGCCGGTGTCGGGTGTACCTTTTGCAGCAATTGCCAATCGGCGGTTTCTGGCAACAACGTGGCTTCGATTTCCCGCTTGATATGTTGGATATGTTTCAGCGGGAGGATCTGCGCTTCCGACACCACTGCCGTATCGGCTAATCCGTCTAAGCGGGTCAGAATGTCGGTGTGCACAAAGCGATTTTCCAGCCGGTTTTTACCGTCCTGCAATAACAATGACGCCAGTTCTGCATCTTGCTCGGCGTCACCCGTGCGCGGCGTGCTGCCCGCCAGCGCTTCACTGAACAGTTGACGATCATGACGGCGGTAGAGGCGTTCTGGTGAGCTGGCGATAAAACAGCTCTCTGGTGAGAATTGATAACCGATATGAAAACAAGCTGGTGTGGCACTTTGCCAGGTGGCTAGGAGATCCCACGGGTTGAGCGTTTCGCTAAATTGCAACGTAGTGCGGCGTGATAACACCACTTTGGGGATGATTTTTAAGGCGTCCGGCTGCAACACCTGCGACAACCACTGCATCCAGCGTGGTTTATCGGGGGTATCGTGGCGCTCACGTTGTGCCGGTAAGTAGCGAGTCAGTGTGGTTTCTGGCTGTAACTGTTGCAATGCATCGCGTGCGGCAGTCAGTTCGCTGGTTTGGTTGTTACCGTCAAACCAGAGATTACACACCAGCTCGGTTTGATTACCCTGACGGATCAGCTCAATGCGTGGTAAGACAAAACGACACTGGCCAAAATCCTGCCATTCGCCAGTGACCGGCTGTTGGTAGTCAAAAGCCAGCCCACCGTAATAACGCGGGTAACTGCCGGCATGCGGACGCAGTTGTCCGGTCAGCGAGGCTAGTTGCGCCGGATCAGTCAGTTCCCGAATTGAACCTAACACGGCAAATTCGCGGTCACGCTCACGCGCATGCCAGTAGATGCGTGGAAACAGCGGCTGCTCTTTTAACCAGCCGATCAATGAGGTGACATCCATCGCGGCGCGCAGGCGAACAAAACCTTGTTGCTCGGCGGCGGTGAGGGCGTCTAGTTGTTCCAGTAAATGAGTTTGAGCCAGCATTGGAATAATCGCATAAATCGGAATGCCGTCTGTCGCGAAGGGGGCGGTAAACTGCCAAAAGGCGTTGGCATCCGGTATAGTACGCCCTTTACAGGAAAGGCTTCCGCCCGCGGAATCGCACCAGTATAGGGCTGGGCGCATCATGGGTAAACCCACCAGTGTCAGTTGTGATAAATAGTTGCTGTGTAACGTAAGGAAAAAGTGGCCTGATGAATAAACCACGTTGGAAAGTTTGGTTGCAAGCAGCTCGTTTGCGTACATTGCCATTGGCCTGTGCCGCGGTGTTGTTGGGGAGTGGTTTGGCGGCAGGTGCGGATCTTTTTCACGCCAACGTCTTTGTGTTGTGTTTGTTGACTGCTATTGGTTTGCAGATTCTATCGAATCTAGCAAACGATTATGGCGATGCTGTCTCCGGTGCTGATAATGAAGATCGCGTTGGCCCGCAGCGCACGGTTGTCAGTGGCTTGATCACCCGTGAACAGATGCAACGCGCCATGGTGCTGGTGGCGGGGCTGACGATTGTCAGTGGTTTGAGTTTGTTGTGGACAGCATTTTCCGGCGATTGGCTGGCGATCCTGACCTTTATCGGGTTCGGTAGCTTGGCGCTGATTGCGGCGGTGACCTATACCGTGGGGCGCCGCCCGTATGGGTATCGCGGCTTGGGCGATTTGTCGGTATTCCTGTTTTTCGGTTTATTGGGCGTGTTGGGAACCTACTATTTATTCACGCAACAGTTTGACCCATTGCTGATTTTACCGGCAGCCAGTTGCGGTTTTCTGGCCACAGGGGTACTCAATATCAACAACATCCGCGATATGGATACCGATCTGGCCAGTGGTAAACGCACCTTCGCCTCACGGCTGGGCACGATCTGGTCGCGTCGTTATCACTGGCTATTGGTGTTGGGCGCGGGCGTGATGACAATCGTGTTCATATTGTTACGCGCGCATACCGCATGGCCGTGGTTGTTTTTACCGGCATGGGTGCCGTTGATGCTAATTGCTCGCGTGGTACAGCAGAGCCATGATCCGGATGTATTGGATCAACAACTGAAGCGCACCGCCATGAGTAGTTTGTTGTTTAATTTACTGCTGGCAATAGGTTTTGCGCTCGACTAATCTGTTTTATACCTTGGTATATTTGGTTTTGTGTTTAGTCGATTCTACACCGGAGGGAAAAATGGATTTTCATGTCTGGCTGACCTATTTGGCAACGACGATTGTATTTAGTATTTACCCCGGTTCCGGCGCAGTAAACACTATCAGTAACGCGATTCGTTACGGTGTGCGTGGCTCAGTGCCCGCCATTGCCGGTTTACAATTAGGCTTGGCTATTCATTTGTTACTGGTCGGGGTCGGGCTTGGTACTCTGTTGGCTAAATCGGCAACGGCGTTTGCCATTCTGAAATGGTTCGGTGTGGCGTATCTGGTCTGGCTGGGCTGGAGCAAATGGCGCGAAGTACCTCAACTGATGAAAAGTGGCGTCGGGCAGGAAGAAGGTCCGCGTCCCGCCCTGTTTTGGCCGGCAGTGTTTGTGAATCTGACTAATCCGAAAAGCATCGTGTTTCTGGTCGCGTTGTTCCCACAGTTTCTGCATGCCGATTATCCGCTGTGGTCACAAGCGCTGATTTTATCCGTCACCTGTGTGTTAGTGGATGTGATTGTCATGCTGGGTTATGCCGCACTGGCCGCACCGCTGACGCATCTGGTACAAAACGAAAAAGGCATGCGCACGCAAAACCGTATTTTTGGTTCCCTGTTTATTGCTGCGGGAGCCTTGCTCTCCGGTGCCTCGCGTTAGATTCAAGCACGAACAGCCAGACCTGGTTTCTGGCTGTTCATGATATTCACGGCCATTTCTTCATCTTTTTCCTTTTATCTGCATCACATTTTTCTATAATCTGCGCCCGCTTTCTACACCGTTCCGGAGTTGTGTGATGTTGTTCCGTGGTTTGCTGTGGTCATTCTTATTACTCAGTTCATTGAGCGTGCGTGCGGCATTACCGCTCACGCCGTTTGAACGCAGTGCAACTTACACCTTACCCAACTCCACCGAAGTGTCGGCTTATTTGCATCAACTCACGCAACAATCATCACAAGCATCTGTACTCTCGTTAGGCCGCTCGGCCGGTGGGCGTCCGATTAATGCTTTGCTGCTGTCGCACGATGCCGCTTTTTTGAAAAATGGGCAGCCTGAAACTCACCGGCCGACCGTGATGCTGATTGGATCGCAACATGGCAATGAACCATCCGGTACGGAAGCGGTGCAGATTTTGGCACGTCAGCTGTTAGATGGTGATCAACAGCATCTGTTGGATAAGATGAATTTCATCGCAATTGTTTTGGCTAACCCTGATGGCCGTGATTTGAATCGTCGCCTGAATGCCAAAGATGAAAATCCAAATATCGATTTTATTGCCACGGCAGCATCAGAAACACAGATCTATATCGATGCACTGCAACGCTTCCAACCGGATGTCGTTTACGATCTGCATGAAACCGGACGAGTGAAATATCCGCTTACATACAAAGAAGGTTACCTGACCACCATTAATGCGCAGTTTGAAGTCGGCGATAACCCTAATATTGATGCCGGATTGCGTCACTATGCAGATAATGTTTTTCTACCTAAATTATTAAAACAGGTCAGTGCGCAGGGCATTCCTGCCACCCGTTACGATGGTGAAATTATTACTTTGTCGCAAGCCGTGACTCGTGGCGCGATGAATTTGAGTAATTTCCGTAATTACGCATCGTTGATGGGGTCGTTAACCGTAGTGGCGGAAAGTTTGTTGGATGAGCCGGGAAATTATTCCACGCCGAACAACATCAAAGAACGTGTGCAGCGACAATATATAGCCTTAACGCAGTTTTTATCATTGGTGGAACACGATGCGCAGAAGATCCAGCAATTAAGTCGTCATGCGCGGCAAGACTGGCGTAATATAACTGATATGCAAATTGCGCTGGAGTTTGGTTTTGCACCTAACCCACACACACCGAAAATTGATGTTGCTTTAGTCGAGCAGAAAAGTGGTAAACGGGTGGTAAAACCATTTCCTTATACCGATCAAATTGTGGTCACAGAAACGGAACCGTTACCCGCAGGGTTTGTGATCCGAGCAGAGCAAGCTCGTTATAAAACGTTACTTGATCATCATCATATTCAATATCGCGTTGTGTCTAAGGCGGAAAAAGTTCGCTTGGAACAACAACGGATCAGTGCGTTAACCGTATCGGAAGTGCAGCGTCCGGGTGTACGCGACTGGCTGGATGTCGGCGTGCAGGAAAAAGAGCTGATAACTGAGCTGAAACCGGGTGATTTGATCGTGAGTACACATCAACCGCTTGGCCGTCTGGCTGCAATTATTCTCGATCCTCGTTCGGATAATACGATCTATCAGGAAGAGGAGTGGCGGGGGTTGTTATTACACAATCCATTGCCGGTTGCCGTATTGCTTTCGCATTGAAAAATGAGTCAATTTAGGCAGTTGAACTGTGATTGTGACGTTATATACAGATAAAAAACGCCAGTATATCTATTTCTGAGAATAATTAAGTTGGCTGATAAATATACATTTCACTAGACTCGCTTATGGGCTTTGTTTATTTGTCTGTAGGTGATGGCATGCTGACTTGGATTTTGAATTGTTCGATTCGCCGCTTTGTACTGCTTTTTTCTATTTTACTCATTCTGATTTTGAGCTGTTATCTGGTTTGGCGTGATGCTGCGCAACAAGCAATAGAAAAACTGTATCAGCAAGAAAAAATAAATGCTGAACAATCATTACTGATGCAGGAATTACGTTATTCCTCGGTGCAGATCCAACAATATCTGACCGACGATTCACTCACCGGTGACTCTGAATCGATCTCTGATGCCAAACACTATGCGGAACTGTTGCTAGCGCAGCAGGTTGCATTGACAAAATCCGGTGAGGCTGAATATCTCACCAAGTTGCCGGAATGGATCCCGCAGCAGATTAAAATTGGCGAAGAGATGACCCAGGCTTATTTGTCCGGCAATAAAACGCGGGGCGATGAACTGATGAAAAAAGACCCAGATGGTTTCGATTGGTTGTCAGATCAAATTGGTAATAGCGTTGCCAAGCAGAGTAAACAACTGGCACAAGCCAGCCTGGCTGCGCAAACTGAAATCAAAAAGCAGGAACAGTCGCTGCATAGCATGAATACTTGGTTTTCGGGTGCGGTCATGCTGTTGGTGTTGTTGGCATTATTCTCATTACGTTGGAAAGTGAATCACTCGATTAATGAATTACGTCAGCATCTGAAAGTGATGACGGAAACAGGCAATAATCTTTCTTACCGTTTACCCACTTCCAATCAAAATGAATTTTCTCAGGTTGCCTCTATGCTGAATGGCTTGATGGAAAGCCTCGATCATGTGATCTCTACCATTCAGGAAACCTCGAATGTTGCGGCCAGACAGGTCGCCGAGTTAAGAGCGTCGTCTGAATCGACGGAAAAAGGCATGGGCCAAATGTTTGAGCAAGCTGATATGCTCAATGATGCGGTCACCGAAATGATGGATACACTGCGCAATATTACCGAAAGCACCCATGCTGCCAGAGAGCACACGCAAGGTTCTCGTGATCAGGCCGATGAAGGTTTAGCTAAAGTTGAGCAAACAGTCGTCTTGATTCAAAAAGTAGCGGGCAATATTGCGCGTTCTACACAAGCAATTTTGCAATTGCAAGCTGACAGCGCCACGATTGGCGATATTGTGAATTTAATTAAAAACATTTCAGAACAGACTAATTTGCTGGCACTGAATGCTGCTATCGAAGCGGCCAGAGCAGGGGAAGCGGGGCGTGGTTTTGCCGTGGTGGCCGATGAAGTGCGTTCACTTGCTAACCGAACCCAGGCATCCACTGCGGAAATACAGAAAAAAATTGAGCAACTACAACACCAGACGAAAGTGACGGTAGGCTTAATGGAGGAAACTCAATCTGTTGGTGGGCAAGCAGTAGAACAAGCCGAACAAGCTGGGCAGTCGCTGACGGAAATTGTGCAGATCGTTGGTCAGATCGCCGATATGAATACCCAAATTGCCGTTGCTGCAGAACAGCAAGCCAAGGTGACGGGTAATACTGCCGCCATGGTGGAAAAAGTAAATGAAGTTGTCAGCGGCGTGATGGATGACACCTTACTGAATGTTCAGGTGACCCGTGAAGTGGCGTTTGTGATTGATGAATTAGAGCAGTTAAGCGGTAATTTTGCGATCACCTTTGACACCAAAGAGTCTCGTAAAAATGAAGAGTTGGTCCACTGGTCCGATGCGTTCAAGATCAATGTTGCCAGTATGGACACACAACATGAAGGGTTGTTTCACGCTGTCAATGCGGCGTATTCCGCCATAAAATTTCAGACCGGTAGTCATCACGTACAAGAAAAGATTGCTCAGTTGGCTGAACAGGTAAAACAACATCTGCATTCGGAAGAAGTTTTGCTGGCCAAAGTTAAATATCCAGACCTGGTTCCGCATGCCAAGGTACATGCCGCAGTCTTAGATGAATTGGCATCGCGCATCGCCAAAGCACAGGGAAAAGGCGACGATGCCTTCATGAATGTGGTGCTGTTCGTGAAAATTTGGCTCATTGACCATATTTTCCGTGTCGATCGCCGCTACAGTAAGGCAGTTATTGTGGCAAACCTGCAATAGCTGCTACGCGCAACCGGCGTGGTTATGTAGAATAGACAACCAGATAATTTATCGAAATTTTGGAGTAAATCATGGCGACTAAGCCAGAGAAATCAGCTGGAAATGCAAAACGCCCTGACAGCAAAAAGAAAAAGCCGGCGTTTAGTGCACAAGACGCTCGTGAACAGAAAAAACAGGCCAAACGCAAAGGCTTGCGCCCTGGTGCTCGTAACAGTGCAGAAACCACAGAACAAAAAGGCCAAGGTGCTAAAAATAAAGACGCCCGTGTCGGCTCTCGTAAGCCGGTCGCGCTGGTGGCCGAAGCGCCGGTAAAAGTGGTGAAAGCGCCCAAACCGGTTGCTGTAAAACCAGAGCCGGTCGTGACGCAGGAACAACAACTTGCGAAATGGGAACGTGAGCTGGATAAACTGGAAAACGACGATCGTTTGAATGCGCTGCTGGATAAACTGGAATTGGCGCAGCCTATTTTTGCTGACGACCAGGAATGGTTAGATAAAAAACTGGCTCGTCATCAGGAGTTGTTAAAACTACTGGGTTTAAATGAAGAAGAAAAAGAAGCCAGCGATCCGGATGAATTATTGCAACGCTTCATCGAAACTGACTTTGATCCTAAAGAATTCGATAGCCTCTATAAAAAAGACTAATTATGTCAGTCTCCACACGGCAACCCTGTCGTGTGGTTTCCTTCCTTGTTGATATCTCATCGTTTTTTCATCATGGCGCAAAATGCGCGATAGCTATCATTCAGGCCAACTGATGTTTGGCGAAAGTGTATTTTGGTGATGTAAGTTCGATTCCGGCACGATGATGTCTGTTATAACGAAGACTCAATAAACTACCGGAGTGCGGTTGTGGTTAATGTTGAAAAATTGAAGAAAGAACACTTTATCCATCATGATCTCGTTTTACCTCATTTCCATGGCTATCCTATTCGGGTTGTTACAGCTTCATGTCCATGGTCAGAGCCTAATATTGCAACCAATATTCTAAATGTGGCCGTTACCCAGCCTGGTGAAGAAGGGGTAGCAGAGTTGAAGCAAATGCTCATAGACAGGATCTTAAGCGATAAGTCTTTATTTCAGATAGAAAAATGGCTCCATTTATGATCAGATAATCGTCGCAAAACTCTTCTCTCATCAACCATGAAGCCGAT
>JAYSBB010000003.1:0-61385 GCA_041915645.1 Tolumonas sp. | reverse complement strand
GAACAAATTAATTATTTTCCGTAGGCCGAATATCTGAAAGCAAATTGGTTAAACGATCTGGTGAAAGTTCACATTCCCAGATCGTTATTACTCGCCATCCGGCAGCCGTTAATTTTTCTACGTTCTGTCGATCCCTCTCAACATTCGCAGTGAGTTTCTGCACCCAAAAATCATGATTACCCTTTGGAATGGAAGCATAGCGACAACCCTTGTGCTGATGCCAAAAGCATCCATTCACAAAAATGACAGTATGATACTTAGTTAAAACTAAATCTGGTTTACCCGGTAGACCGATATAATTTTTCCGGTAGCCTATCCTATGAAACCGAAGAAAACGCCTGACTACCAGCTCAGGTTTTGTATCCTTGCAATGGATGGCTGACATGTTTTTGCTACGAATAGCTTTATCATGAACGTCAGCCATCAAATATTACTCCTACGCTATATGCCTTAAACTCTCTTGAGTATCTCTTGTTATTGCTTGCTGTATATGGTGTTTCATTAATTCCGCAATAGCCGTGATTACTGGCACAACAACAGAATTTCCAAACTGCTTGTATGCTCTGGTATCTGATACGGGAATTAGGAAATCATCGTCATACCCCATCAGTCTTGCACACTCTCGGGGAGTTAAACGCCTTGGATTGTTATCAACTCCCCGATCAACCAGAATTTCTGAGCCATCTTTGTAATATCGAGCGGATAATGTCCGAGCTGTCATCTCTGGAGTAACTTTACCAAAACCAAAACCATTTCCGGCAGCTTTGTGTTTTTCCGCATAGTTTTGCAGATAAATCCATAGCTTATCTGAAAGAGTATAGCGTTCATCAACTAATGCTTTGTCACCAATCGTATAATGACGCTCAGGTTCTTCCGTACCATCCTCAGAATGAAGAATATCCTTCATCCGTTTTGCATCAGATTTTGGGGGCAATAATTCATCAAAATTGAAATCTGTTTTATCTTTGAAACCAACAATAAAAATTCGTTCACGGTGCTGAGGTACAAATCCCTTTGCGTCAATAACTCTGTATTGTATTTGATAACCAAGATCTTCTTCTAATGTACGCTTAATGACCTTAAAGGTATTACCCCGATCATGACTCTGTAGGTTTTTGACATTTTCCAACAAAAAGGCTTTTGGTTGTTTATCAGCAATAATTCTTGCCACATCAAAGAACAACGTTCCTTGAGTATTGCAAGAAAAGCCATGAGCTCGTCCAAGAGAGTTTTTCTTCGATACCCCAGCAATCGAAAAGGGCTGACAAGGAAATCCAGCCAGAAGAACATCATGGTCAGGAACATTGAATGTATTGATTTTTGTTATATCACCTGCAATCTGGTGACTATCTTCGGGGTAATTCGCTCGATAAGTTTTTTGAGCATATTCATCCCATTCAGAAGTGAATATACATTGACCACCGATACTTTCGAAGCCACGCCTAATGCCACCGATCCCAGCAAATAAATCAATAAACCTAAACCATTTATCCTTTTTTAATAGTTCAATACATGGCGCTCTACTAAGTAAACCAACCAATGCATTTTGAACAAAATCAGGCTTAGGGATATCGCCTTGTTGATACTTTTTTAAGGTTTTTAGGCACACATTCAATTTCTGAGCAACAAACTCTGCACCAAATAATGCAATTGCATTTTCCAGTTCTTCAACCGCTTTCATATACACCCCAAAGGGACAAATTTTAGAAACATTTTCCAATAAAAGTCCCAGAGAATCAACCAAACTGTATTCATATACAGTATAAGCATGTAAAACAACTCTATACTTCTTTTTTGTTAGAAACAGAGCTTTAATAATGAGGGAGTTGAACTGGCGTCCGAGTTGTGGTGTCATAGAAATGGGTCACATGATGACTGGCTGACGATTTACCATTTATTGCATTGTTTTTTATAGAGTTTATTAATAATGGTGTGTCAAATCCCGCCAGCTCCACCAAACTTAATATTTAAAGCCCTGATTTATCAGGGCTTTTTATTTTACCCCAATTTATATTCTCACTTAGCCCCGGCTCAAGATAATCGAAAAACTTAAACTGGTATTTTGGTTATTATAAATAAGCTTGCTAAATTGCTCGTAACGCTATAGCATAAAAATTGCTCAATGATTAAGTAATAACCAAGTTCCTCGCTACACCGTCTCTTCTAAATCTCACATAGAAAGTCTCGTTGTTCCGGCACTGCATTCCATTTTGATGGATGTTATCTCTGCATTTTGCATTCGCACTTGATGTGCATTTATTAGCTCCATTTATCAAAACAGCCTGTAATGGGCACCTATATTTATCCAAGGATTTTTATGTTTATTAATATTTCAAACACCATCAGCGTTTCCAAACATCTTGGCCAGCAACAAAACAACTGGATCTGTTATGAACCTCTGGAAGGCAACGAACAGCGCAAAAAACCGCTGTGGAAACGCCAGACCGGGTTGATGTCTGCCAGTGCTATGCATAGCTGGTTAACTAGCCAATATAACGATCAGAATGCAGCGAACGCATTCCGCAATATTGCTGGAATGTAACCTGTTGTAGTTATCCTGCGTTATAAAATACCTCATCATGCTCATCCGCTTCACTTGCTATAACGAAACATAGATAAGATTCAAATTAGACTGATTTTTAACAGAACTTAAATAACAAAAATAGGGATTCTGTTAAGTCAGTCAAAGACGCCTTGCCTGTTCTGAATGAAGATAGTTGCAGTTTTAGACTCAATAAAGTCTCATCATAAATACATCTTTCATTCATCACTTCACAACAGGAGCCCCCATGAGCGTCATGCATTTTTCTGTTCCCCGCGATATCGTCTATGGTGAAAATGCGCTGCAAACCCTCAGTACCTTAAAAGGTAAGCGCGCCGTATTAGTCACGGGTGGCAGTTCGATGAAACGATTTGGTTTTCTGGAACAAGCGCAAGCATTGCTGGAAAAAGCCGGGATGGCCTGCATTATCATTGATGGTGTAGAACCAAATCCGTCAGTCGCCACCGTGCAGCGCGGCGCCAAAGCGATGCTGGAATTTGAACCAGATTGGATTGTAGCGATTGGTGGCGGCTCGGCTTTAGATGCCGCCAAAGTCATGTGGTGTTTCTACGAGCATCCACAGCTGAAATTTGAAGATATTATTGCTGTCGGTTCTATGCCGCCGCTGCGCAATAAAGCCCGCTTTGTTGCCATCCCCTCCACCAGCGGCACCGCGTCGGAAATTACGGCGTTTTCGGTTATTACCGATACAGAAAATCATATCAAATACCCGATTGTGGCCGCTGATATGGTGCCCGATCTGGCAATTCTCGACCCTGCTATTCCAGAGCTGATGCCACCACACATTACTGCCAATACCGGTATGGACGTGCTGGCGCATGCCACAGAAGCAGTAGCGTCAATTGCCGCGACTTCTTTTACTGATCCTTACGCCATTGAAGCGATCCGGTTGGTGCTGGAAAATCTGGAAACCGCCTACCACGAGCCACACAACAAAGCTGCGCGCTTTAATATGCACAATGCTTCAGCCTTGGCGGGTATGGCGTTCACCAATGCGTCTCTCGGGTTAGTGCACTCTTTGGCACATAAAATTGGCGGTGAATTTGGTGTGACGCATGGTCTGGCCAACGCCATTTTGATGCCGTATATCATCACCTTTAACCGCCAATTCACTGATAAGTATGATCGGGTGGAAAAATTACTGGGGATCAATGATTTAGCCGAAGCAGTCCGTCAGTTAAACGCCAAATTAGGCATTCCAGCCTGCTTTAAACAATGTGATGAGGTGGATTTTGATGAATCAAAATTCCGTGATGTGCTCAACCGTATGAGTGCGAATGCACATGCTGACCCTTGTACGCTGACGAACCCCGGCAAACCAACTGTAGCCGATGTTAAAGCGTTATATACCGCCGCTTACTACGGCACTAATCAGTAAAACAGCCGGTTAAAATTACCAGCGGACGGTGTCTTCATCGTCCGCTTTTTTATTGCCAAAACTTGTTATTACTATACCCAAAGTAATTGGAGTTGCAGCAAGGCGACAAGTGAACGAATCCCCATGAGCATAGATAAACTATGTGATTGGGGTGAGAGAGCGCAGTCAACGATGCTGCAACTTCAAGTACGAAGGGTATAGAACGATGCTACTATACGACCGCACTAATTATTGAAATGAGGAATCCTTGGTCGTGTGTCAAAACCACTGTACAACAGCCATTCAAGCGCCACAGACACAACTTGCTATTCATCTGCCAGATTGGATCAATGACTTAGTCGATTGGCAACATCCGCTACATTCTGACGACGAAAAAATGGCCCTTGCCATTGAGCTGGCCAAACAAAACGTCTTACGTGGCACCGGTGGGCCATTCGCCAGCATTATCGTACACCGTGAAAGTGGTTCACTGCTGAGTGTGGGTGTAAATCAGGTCGTCGCACAAAATAACTCGACCTTGCACGGTGAAGTGATGGCAATCATGCTCGGTGAACAACGTTTACAGCAATTTAGTCTGGGAAGCCAGATTGACGAATATGAGCTATTCACATCCTGTGAACCTTGCGCCATGTGTATGGGCGCAATCTTATGGTCTGGTGTTAAACGTCTGGCCTGTGCGGCAACCGGAGACGATGCTCGGGCGATCGGTTTTGATGAAGGCCCTGTCTTTGAGCAGTCATACGATTATCTGCGTAATGCAGGTATCGAGGTGATCCGACATTTACAGCAACCAGAGGGACGTGCTGTACTTGAGCTGTATCTGCAACAAGGTGGCAAACTCTATAACGGCGCTGCCGATTAACCGTTAGCGGAATTATTGAGACTATGCAACGTCGTCTGTTTTTTGCCATTCCGGCACAACAACTCAGCAATGCGTTACAACACAGCCAACAGCTGTTGCTGCCAGAAGGTTATCTAAAACCAGTACCGGCGGACAACTTCCATCTGACGTTGCATTTTCTTGGTCTGCAGGATGACAGCATTCTGCCCTTACTGGATCAGGCGGTCACACAGATCCAAAGCCCGGCATTTACATTGCAGTTAGATCAGTATGGCCTGTTTCGTCATGCCCGCTGTTTATGGCTGGGCCCGCAGCATCCGGTACCGGAACTTGCGATGCTGGTCGAGCAATTAAGCTCAGTATTAACTCAGCTCGATTTGCCGGCCAGTACTGATTATCGCCCACATATCACACTGTTTCGCAATGCCATAACGTTGCCAAATCAACCGGCCCCAACCTTACAACTACCTGTTTCTGAGTTCATTTTATATGAATCAGTTTCCGGTCATGACGGCGTACAGTACCGACCATTACAACATTGGTCGTTACTTAATCAGTTAACCGGCAAAAAACGCCAATAGGTCATATTTCTGGTATATAACCCAACGCTAACAAACAACTAAGACTAAAATAATAAGAAAATCAAACCGTGCAATCCGGTTATAGAGACTCAAAGTAATGGGCGTTGCAGGATATAACTGCAATTTATTTTAGTCTTAGTATTGAAATGGCCGTGCCGAGTCCCCATAAAGTGGTGCCTGTTTAAAATCACAATCAGGAATTTGGTATTTCATCTAAACGATTGTGAAGAAGTTTCAGGCTTGGCTAACATTTTTGGCCAACGGATTTGCGAGGTGAGGCGGGTTCTGGTATAGATACCGGCCTCAAAATTCAGTGCCAGCACACAGTGACGTGCTGTGTCATGTAAAGGTAGGAGATAGGCATGTCAGCAGAAGATACCAAAAAATCTCTGGGACCGCTGGCCGTCGCGGGTGTTACCCCTTATCAGCAAGCCGCTGGTGAGGAGTACATGAATGACCAGCAGAAAGAGCACTTCCGTAAAATTCTGGAAGCCTGGAAAACCCAGCTGCGCGAAGAAGTTGACCGTACCGTTGATCATATGAAAGATGAAGCGGCCAATTTCCCCGATCCAGTTGACCGTGCAGCACAGGAAGAAGAATTTGCGCTGGAATTACGTGCACGTGATCGTGAGCGTAAACTGATCAAGAAAATCGAAAAGACCCTGAAAAAACTGGAAGAAGATGACTTCGGTTATTGCGAATCTTGTGGGATCGAAATCGGTATTCGCCGCCTTGAAGCTCGTCCAACCGCAGAATTGTGCGTGGACTGCAAAACGCTGGCTGAGATTAAAGAAAAGCAGCAGGTTGGCTAACAGCCACTGTCTATGCATGAACTGTTAATGTCTGTGCATAAAAAGGGAGCTCCGGCTCCCTTTTGTTATTTGACCGACACCTAATTATGACCTATATCGGACGTTTCGCTCCCTCGCCTTCCGGCCCGTTGCATTTTGGTTCACTCATCGCGGCAGTCGGCAGTTATCTGCGCGCTCGCTCTCAGCAAGGTCGTTGGCTGGTTAGAATCGAAGATATCGATCCACCGCGTGAACAGCCGGGTGCAGCCGCACAAATTTTACGTACGCTAGAACACTTTGGCCTGCATTGGGATGGTGAAGTCATTTATCAAAGCCAACGCCACGAACGTTACCAAGCCGTGCTCGATGAACTGTATCGGCAAGGCAAAACCTACCATTGTCGCTGCACCCGAGCGCAGATCCAGGCCGCTGGCGGTTTCTACCCTGGAACTTGTCGTGATAAACAATATCCAGCATTTAATGCTGCCGTGCGTCTACGTGTAGATGCGCCTTGTTTATCCTTCCATGACCAGTTATTGGGCTTAATTGAGGTTGAGCCTCGCTTGGCCAGTGAAGATTTTATCTTAAAGCGTCGCGATGGCCTGTTTGCCTACAATCTGGCAGTGGTGATTGATGATGCTGATTGTGGAATAACTGAAGTTGTGCGAGGTGCCGATCTGTTGGAACCCACTGTACGTCAAATCACGCTGTATCAGCAATTAGGCTGGCCTGTACCTAAGTGGCTGCATCTGCCGCTGGCGCTACAACAAAACGGGCTGAAACTGTCAAAGCAAAATCATGCGCCGGCGATTGACGAATTGCCCGTGGTGGCAACCTTATGTCAGGCATTGCTATTTTTGGGGCAAACGCTGCCAAATGATACCGCAGACATGACTGCGGAAAGTTTGTTGCGTTGGGCGGTTGAACACTGGCAATTGTCATCTATTCCAACAATTGCCAGTGTTTCCGACGTTTAAGAGCGGAAATTTAACTTAGCGTGCCATGGCGCCAGATAGTGGTAAATCACCGGCGTCAGATACAGCGTCACCACCTGCGAGAGCATTAAACCGCCGACGATCGCCACACCGAGCGGTTGCCGCAACTCAGCGCCAGCGCCATAACCCAACGCGATCGGCAAGGCACCCGCCAACGCCGCAATACTGGTCATCATGATCGGCCGGAATCGCACTAAACAAGCCTGATGGATGGCTTGATCCGGTGCCAGCCCTTCCCGCTCCCGCTCCAGCGCAAAGTCGATCATCATGATGGCATTTTTCTTCACGATCCCAACCAGCAGTAATATCCCCACGAAGGCATATAAGGTAACCGGAAACTGGAACAACCACAGTGTCAGCAACGCCCCCAACCCGGCAGAAGGCAAACCGGACAGAATAGTGAGCGGATGCACAAAGCTTTCGTACAACATGCCTAACACGCCGTACACCACCAGCAATGCCAGCACTAACAACACCATCATGTTGGATTGTGAACTGGCAAACGCTGCCGCACTCCCCTGCAAGCTGGTTGTCAACGACACAGGCGGTACTAGCTCAGCTTTGACATTATCCAATGCCTTCAATGCATCACTCAGTGCCATGCCTGGTCGTATATTAAACGAGATCGTCGCTGCTGGCAGCGTTCCTAAATGATTGACCGTCAAGGTTTGTGGCTGACGTTTAAAACTAGCGACAGCATCTAATGACACTAGCGATCCATTACTACTGCGTACCTTGATCCGGCTTAAATCGGTAGTCTGTTGCTGGCGTTCCGGCAACACTTCCAAAATCACCGAATATTGGTTGGTATCAGCATAAATGGTGGAGATCTGCCGTGCCGCAAAGGCACTTTGTAACGCAATTTCAACCTGGCTATAACTCAGCCCGTAACTCGCCAACTTGTCACGATCCACTGAAATCGCTAATCCGGCGCCGACTACCTCCTGATCGCTGGTGACATCCAGCAAGCCGGGGATCGCCTTGATCGCCGTTAAGAAGCGATCGTGCCACAGTTTTAGTTCATCGAAGTCGTTACTTTGCAGCGTAAACTGATATTCCGACGCACTCGACATACCACCAATTTTAATCATCGGCGGGTTACGCAGATAAACACTGATACCGGGAATACGGTTCACTTTGCGCCGTAACTCGGCAATCACTTTATCCGCAGAAACGCGTTGTTCGCGCGGAATTAAGCGGATGGTCATCGAACCGCCATTTGCACTGCCGTTCGGGCCGGTACTACCGACCGATGACATAAAAGCCGCCACATTAGGATCCTCCCGGACGATCGCCGCCACTTGCTGTTGCATTCGCGATAATGTGGCAAACGACGTATCCGGCGCTGCTTTTGACGTCAGAGATATTTGTCCACTGTCAGTGCTGGGTAAAAAGTCTTTCGGTAATTGCTGATAAAGCACCACCGTTAAACCAATACTGGCGGCAAAACTGAACAACATCCAACGCGGATGCCGTAATGCCGTAACGAGAGAAAGGCTGTAACTTTCGGTCAGCGCACTGAAACCATTTTCCAGCCATTGCGCAAAACGACCCGGTGTTTTGACTTCCTCGTGCTGCGGGCGCAATACCCGACTACATAACATGGGCGTCAACGTTAGTGAGATCAGCCCTGAAACCGCAATTGCCGCACTGATAGTCACCGCAAATTCGTGCAACAAACGCCCCATCAGACCGCTCATAAACAGCAAAGGAATAAATACCGCGATCAACGACAAGGTCATCGAGAGAATGGTAAAGCCGATCTCCCGAGCACCCTTACGTGCCGCTTGCATGGCACTCATACCCTCTTCCATGTGACGGACAATATTTTCCATCATCACGATCGCGTCATCGACCACAAAACCAACGGCCAGCGTCAATGCCAGTAACGAGAGGTTATCCAGACTGTAGTCCAGTAAATACATCACCGGCACCGCGCCCAGCACCGATAAGGGCACCGCCAGCGCAGGGATCACGGTGGCGGATAAATTGCGCAGGAACAGCCATATCACCAACACCACCAATGCACACGACAGTAACAGAGTGAACTGCACATCATGGATCGATGCCCGAATAGACTCGCTACGGTCATAAAGAATATCCATCTTTATGGAGTCAGGCAGTACGGTCTCAAATTGTGGTAAGGCGTGGCGTACGGCATCGACCGTACTGATGGTATTCGCGCCCGGCTGACGTTGTACTGCCAGAATGACACCTGGCTTATCGACAAACCAACTGGCGACCCGCGTATTTTCTTCGCTATCTAATACGTTAGCTACTTCTGACAGATAAAGTGGTGCGCCGTTACGATATGCGACCGCCAGCTTGCGATAAGCCGCTGCATTTTCCAGCTGACCATTGCTTTGCAAACTTAAACTGCGATGCTCACCATCCAGATCCCCAATCGGATCGTTGACATTGTTATTGGCAACAACCGTTGCCAATTCATCTAACCCTAGATTGTGCGCCACCAGCTTGTCTGGATCGGCCTGGATACGCACCGCATACGGTTTAGAACCATACACGCCCACTTGCGCAACACCCGGCAACATCGACAGCGATTGTGCCAGCTTACTTTCGGCATATTCAGTTACCGTGGAAATTGGCAAGGTATCCGAATGCAAGGCGATAAAGAAAATCGGTGCATCTGCCGGATTCGACTTCCGCATCGATGGTGTTTGAGTCATGTTTTTCGGCAATTTACGCTGCGCCGCACTGATGGCACTCTGCACATCCAAGGCGGCGCCATCAATATTACGGTCTAAATTGAACTGAACCGTAATTTTGGTGGTGCCCTGTGAACTGGTTGAGCTGATATTGTCGATACCGGAAATCGTCGCCAATTGCCCTTCCAGTGGCGTAGCGACTGCCGACGCCATCGTCTCCGGCGAAGCGCCTGATAGACTGGCCGATATATTGATAGTCGGAAAATCAACTTGCGGTAATTCGCTGACCGGTAATGCCTGATAGGCCATCACCCCAAACAGGGTAAAAAAGCCCATCAGCAGACAAGTCATCACGGGCCGGCGAATAGACAACATGGACATTTGCATGATGTTTACTCCTTGCCAGCTGGTTTAACCGCTTTGCTGCTGCCACCTTTATGTGCAAGGGTGACAGGTGAGCCATCGTTCAGACGGAATTGTCCTTCTGTGACAACTTGGTCACCTTGCTGCAAGTCGCCTTGAATGGCGCTCCAACCGTCATTGGCGGCTAACTCTTCCACTGCGACTTTTTGTGCAATCCCGTTGATCACGACAAAGAGTTGTAGACCATCAGGCCCTTGCTGTAATGCCTGGCTTGGTACAACTAACACCTGCGGCAAAGTCCGTGGTGCCAATTTCACGGTGACATATTGCCCTGGCAGCCATTCGCCATGCGGATTAGCAAAATCCGCTTTCAACGCCACACTACCACTGCTGCTATCGACATTATTGTCGAGAAATGAAACCTGACCATGCCGCTGTTCGGTGAGCGAACCCGAATTAACCTGTGCGGTAACATCCAGCACGCCTTTACGTAACGCCAGCTGCAGATCACCCAGATTTTTCTCCGGCAATGTAAAACTCACGGCAATAGGATCAAGCTGATTTAACGATGTCAGTACTGTGCTATATGCCTGTACAGTGGCCCCTACAGAAACTAAATGCGCCCCCACCCGGCCACTGAATGGGGCTTTGATATGTGTATATTCAAGATTGCGGGCGGCAATATCTAAACTGGCATTATCTTGCTGGACTAATGCGGCGGCTGATTGTTCTGCCGCCTGAGCACTGTTCATGTCCGCCTCAGAAATAAATTTTTTCTGTAGTAAAACGGTGGCTCGAGCCAGATCAGCCTGTGCTTTTTTCAATAATGCCTGATCATGCGCCAACACAGCTTTGGCCTGTTGCCATTTGTTACGGTAATCGCTGTCATCCAATTCAATCAGGACTTGTCCAGCCGTAACCAAGGCACCTTCTTTAAATAAAATTTTGGCTATTTGCCCTTCGACGCGCGGTTTTAAGTCAACGGAAGATTTTGCGACAACACGGCCAACCGCTTGCCAACCCGCTTTAAAATCCTCTCGTTTAACCGGTGCAACCACCACTTGAGTAGCGCGCTGAACCGACGGGGCAGTTTGTGCTTGCTGAGTTAAAGAGATGCGATAACCGACGACGCCAATAACTGCGCTCAATGCTATCCAATGCCAGATTTTCATGTATTCTCCATTCATTCATTACAAGTTGAACAGTCCCCGACCTGAACCACAGATAAGTCTGCCTGTTAATGATGGTAAAAGTGTGTCAAACAGAAGAATCAGCGCCATAGTTCGCTGTTCTCTCTTAAAATAATGTGATCTGCCCGCCCTGATGTTCGCATTTACGCTGTGGTGCGCTATCATACCGCCCGCTCTTTTTTTGTGTCAGAAATCCCGAGGTGTACTATTTTTTCCCATATCGCCAATTTGTATCGCAAAGTGCTTGGTAAAGAAGAGACACCAGCCAAGCCACAAACGACGCAAACCAATCCGCCAGCAGAAAAACCAAAACGTCAGCCTCGCGCTACTGCGCCACAGGTTAGCAAGGTTGCCCCTGCGGCAGATTCACCTCGCCGCATTTTAACCCGCGACCAGCACAGCATCTCACGCAGCATGATCAGTGAAAATGCGCTGAAGGTGCTCTATCGCTTGCACAAAGCAGGGTATCAGGGCTATCTGGTTGGCGGCGGTGTACGCGATATTTTGCTGGGAAAAATACCCAAAGACTTTGATGTGGTGACCGATGCGCACCCTGAACAGATCCGTAAATTATTTAATAACTGTCGTCTGATTGGTCGCCGTTTCCGTCTGGCACACATTGTGTTTGGCCGCGATATTATCGAAGTCGCCACCTTCCGTGGGCATCACCATCAGGTGAATACAAGCAAAAACATTGCTGAACAATCAGAAGAAGGCATGTTGTTGCGCGATAACGTGTACGGCACCATTGAAGAAGATGCTGAACGCCGCGACTTTACCGTTAACGCCTTGTATTACAACATCAAAGATTTTTCCCTGCACGATTTTCATGGTGGCCTGAACGATCTGGCTGCCGGTAAATTGGAGCTGATTGGTGATCCGGAAACCCGCTATCGCGAAGATCCGGTACGCATGTTGCGTGCAATCCGCTTTGCCGCCAAATTAGGTCTGACCATCAGCGAACGCAGTGCTGAGCCAATTCCTCGACTGGCACCGCTGCTGCAAGATATTCCGTCTGCTCGGCTGTTTGAAGAAACCATCAAACTGTTCCTCGCCGGCCATGCGTTAAGCACCTATCACTTGCTGCGTAAATTTGGCCTGTTCCAGCAATTGTTCCCACAAGCTGGAAAATTGCTGACACCGGAAGGTAATTCTGCGTATGAACGCTTTCTGGAAAAAGCGCTCGCCGGTTCTGATAAACGCGTGGCAGCCGATCAACCGGTTACACCAACGTTCTTCTACGCCACCTTATTGTGGGGTGTGGTTGCTCTGCGTCAGCGTGAAATCAGCAACGAAAGTAATCTGCCGTTCCAGGATGCCATGCAGATGGCGATGAACGAAGCGATTGAACAGCAGATCCACACCGTAGCGATCCCACGTCGTTTTACCAGTGATGTTCGTGAAATCTGGATGTTACAAGAACGTCTACCGCGTTACTCCGGTAAGCGAGCGGAAAAACTGTTTGCGCAACCTAAATTCCGCGCCGCATTCGATTTTCTGGAGTTGCGTGCACAGGTAGAACCACGCTTCCGCGATGTCGTGGCATGGTGGCAAGATTACCAGCAAACGCACGAATTCATTCGTCCGGAACAGACACATACTCCGCGCCCGGCTGCTCCAACAGCAACCGCCGCTGTAAACCGTGAACGTCCGCAAAGTGAAGAACATACCGCCCGGAAACGTCCACGTCGCCGCCGCCGTTATCCGCAGCAAGCTGGCCAACGTAACCATGACTGAGGTGTTTGTCGCGCTGGGCGCTAATCTGGCTGAACCACAAGCGCAGATCTTGCGTGCTATCGCCGCTTTACAAAACATACCTGCGACGAAACTGCTGGCCTGTTCACCGCTATATAGCTCATCACCGATGGGCCCGCAGGATCAACCGGATTACATTAATGCCGTTGCCCGATTACAAACATCGCTGGCACCGCATGCCCTGTTAGACGAATTACAACGTATTGAGTTGGAACAAGGTCGGGTGCGCAAAGATGAACGTTGGGGGCCACGCACACTGGATCTGGATATCCTGTTATTTGGTCAACAGGTGATCGATGATGAACGCCTAACCATTCCTCATTACGGAATGAAACAACGCGCGTTTGTGTTGGTGCCGTTATTCGATTTAGCACCGCACCTGACACTGCCGGATGGAAGTCAATTAGCCGAACTGGCTGCAGCCTGTGATCGCACTGCGCTGTTCCGCTTACCAGAATAATCTTAGTTTCACAGGAGTCACTATGAGCAAAATAAGCCTGACCCAGATTCAGAAAATGAAACAAAGCGGTGAAAAAATCGCGATGATGACCGCTTATGATGCCACCTTTGCTCGTCTGTTTGACGATGCCGGTGTTCATTCCATTCTGGTCGGTGACTCACTGGGCATGGTAGTGCAAGGTCATAGTGATACGCTGCCAGTCACCATGGATGACATGGTGTATCACACTGCCAATGTTGCCCGTGGTGTACAAAACGCATTACTGATCGCAGATCTGCCATTCATGAGCTACAGCGATGTGAAATCGGCTTGCCTCAATGCCGGTCGCCTCATGGCGGCGGGTGCCAAAATGGTGAAAATCGAAGGTGGCGACTGGTTGTGTGACACCGTCAAACAGCTGAACCGCAATGGTATCCCTGTGTGCGCCCATTTAGGCTTAACGCCGCAGTCGGTACATTTATTTGGCGGTTTCCGTATTCAGGGCCGTGACGCACAACGCGCTGAAGAGATTTACCATCATGCGCTGGCGCTGCAAGCCGCCGGTGTGCAAATGGTGGTGCTGGAATGTATTCCTGACCAACTGGCAGAACGTATTACCAAAGCATTGCGTATTCCGGTGATCGGTATTGGCGCGGGAGCACAGACCGATGGCCAGGTATTAGTGATGCAAGATGCCATCGGTGTTACCACCGGTTACATCCCTAAATTCAGTAAAAACTTTCTGGCGGAAACCGGCGATATTCGCAAAGCCATCGCGCTTTATGTGGAACAAGTAGCAAACGGCCAGTTCCCTGCCGCTGAACATACCTTCAATTAAGGAAGTCCGATCGTGTTAGTCACAGAACAGATCGACGCCCTGCGCGCCGCTATTCGAGAATTTCGTCAACAGGGCAAACGTATCGCGTTTGTCCCGACCATGGGTAATCTGCACAATGGGCATCTCACGTTAGTCCGTGAAGCCAAACAGCATGCCGACGTGGTAATTGTCAGTATTTTCGTCAACCCGATGCAATTTGATCGAGCAGAAGACTTGGTCAATTACCCACGCACGCTGGATGAAGATTGCGCATTACTGGCACAAGAAGGTGTGGCGGCCGTGTTTACACCGACGCCCGCCATCATGTATCCGCAGGGGCTGGAAACACAAACCTTCGTCGAAGTACCTGGCATCTCTTCACTGCTGGAAGGTGCTATGCGCCCGGGCCATTTCCGCGGTGTCAGCACTGTAGTGACTAAACTGTTTAATCTGGTTCAGCCCGATGTCGCCTGTTTTGGTCAAAAAGACTACCAGCAACTGGCACTGATCCGTAAAATGGTACGCGATATGGCGATGCCCATCGACATTATTGGCGTACCAACGGTGCGTGCCGATGACGGATTAGCGCTGAGTTCCCGCAATGGTTATCTGACTGCGGAAGAACGTGTTATTGCGCCAACACTGGCAAAGGTAATGGCCTGGATCGGCGAGCAATTACCGGCCCGACAACATGCCATTCCGGCATTGATCAGTGAAGCGGCTGAGCAACTGAATGCTGCGGGTTTCCGTACCGATGCAATTGATATTGTTGATGCCGATAGCCTGTTACCACTGAGTGAACAAAGCACACAAGCCGTGGTGCTCATGGCTGCTTGGTTAGGTAATCGGGCCCGTTTGATTGATAATTTAGTGGTCAATTTGCGCGCAACCACCAGATAGTTTATAGTCGCGCCGCTGGTGTGATCTCTGCCACACCGAAGCCGTGTAATGTAAGGAAAAAGCAATGCAACGAATCATGCTGCGAGGCAAACTGCATCAGGCCCGCGTTACCCATGCGGTTCTGAATTATGAAGGCTCCTGTGGAATCGATCAGGACTTTCTGGATGCTGCCGGTATCGTCGAATATGAAGCGATTGATATCTACAACATTGAAAATGGCGAGCGTTTTTCCACTTACGCTATTTCTGGTGAGCGCGGTTCCCGCATGATCTCCTTAAATGGTGCTGCTGCACGCAAAGCTGCTGTCGGCGACCGCATCATCATCTGCGCTTACGGGCCGATGAGCGAAGATGAAGTCGCCCAGCATAAGCCGCGATTGGTTTATCTGGATGCACAGAACAACATTGTTCGCACCAGTAAAGACATTCCGCTGCAACTGGCCTGATAAAGGCCAGTTTTCTTTATACCAGCCGAAACGGTATTAGTGATGACACAACCCATACAGCTGATCGTCGGGCTGGGCAATCCCGGTCCGGAATATACGTATACCCGCCATAATGCGGGTGCTTGGTATGTTGCTGCGCTGGCGAACCGTTATAATGGCAGCCTGCGGGAAGATCCTAAATATTTCGGCCTGACCGGACGCATTCAGATCAACGGGCATGATGTCCGCTTGCTGATCCCGACGACCTTTATGAACCTGAGCGGAAAATCTGTCGTCGCGTTGGCTAAGTTTTTTCAGATCCCACCAGAAAGTATTCTGGTAGCGCATGATGAACTCGATCTGCCACCAGGGGTTGCCAAGTTTAAGCAAGGCGGCGGCCATGGCGGACATAACGGCCTGAAAGATATCATCAATAAACTGGGCAATAACAATCAGTTTCATCGCCTGCGTTTAGGTATCGGCCACCCCGGAACAAAAGAACAGGTTGTTGGTTTTGTGCTGACCAAAGCACCGAAAGCAGAACAACAACTGATTGACGACGCACTGGATGAAGCCGTGCGCGCAACTGATATACTATTCACTAATGATATGACCAAAGCCATGAATCGCTTACACAGCTTCAAGGCTACCGCCTGATATTGAGGAATCAACCACTATGGGTTTTAAATGCGGCATCGTCGGTTTGCCAAACGTAGGCAAGTCCACCCTGTTCAACGCGCTGACTAAGGCTGGTATCGAAGCTGCCAACTTCCCGTTCTGTACCATCGAACCGAATACTGGTGTGGTTCCTATGCCAGATCCACGTCTGGATCAACTGGCTGAGATCATCAAACCACAACGTATTGTGCCAACCACCATGGAATTCGTGGACATCGCGGGTCTGGTAAAAGGCGCGTCCAAAGGTGAAGGTCTCGGTAACCAGTTCCTGACCAACATTCGTGAAACCGAAGCGATTGGTCATGTGGTACGTTGTTTTGAAAATGACAACATCATCCACGTTGCGGGTAAAGTTGATCCGGCTGACGATATCGAAACGATTAATACCGAATTAGCCCTGTCTGATTTGGAAACCTGCGAACGCGCTATTCAGCGTATCCAGAAAAAAGCTAAAGGTGGCGATAAAGACGCCAAAGCGGAACTGGAAGTGCTGGAAAAATGTCTGCCACAGCTCGAACAAGCAGGCATGCTGCGCGCATTGGATCTGAGTGCAGAAGAAAAAGCCGTGATCCGTTATTTAAGCTTCCTGACACTGAAACCAACCATGTACATTGCTAACGTCAATGAAGATGGTTTTGAAAATAATCCTTATCTGGATCAGGTTCGAGCGATTGCGGCTAAAGAAGGCTCTGTGGTTGTGCCAGTGTGTGCCGCTATCGAAGCTGACTTAGCTGAAATGGAAGAAGAGGACCGAGCTGAATTTATGGCGGAATTGGGTCTGGAAGAGCCAGGCCTGAACCGAGTGATCCGCGCCGGTTACCAGTTGCTGAATCTGCAGACTTATTTCACTGCAGGTGTGAAAGAAGTGCGTGCCTGGACTATTCCAGTCGGTGCCACCGCACCACAAGCCGCCGGTAAAATTCATACCGATTTTGAAAAAGGCTTTATCCGTGCGCAGACTATCGCGTTTGATGACTTCATCACCTACAAGGGTGAACAAGGTGCGAAAGAAGCCGGTAAAATGCGTGCTGAAGGTAAAGATTACATCGTTAAAGATGGTGATGTACTGAACTTCCTGTTCAACGTCTAAATTGAAACTTGTTACAAAAAGCCCGTGAATGCGGGCTTTTTCTTTTATTAGCCATTACCTTACTTTATCCGCATAAAAATTAAGCCACTATTGTCATTCCATAGTTAATACTATAAATATATTTGTAACATATCACTCTGCGATAGTGAGAACAGCACCTAATGAGTCAGACGACACCCATTTCAGTTGATCAACTTAAAATCGGTCATTATGTTGTTCTGCCTTTCGGTTGGAAAAATCATCCATTTCTGTTTAGTTCTTTTCGGATTAAAGATGAAGAACAGCTGCAAATATTGCGCGACCTGGGTGTCCGAGCAATTCCTGTCGATTTAGCTAAAAGCGTTATTATTGAAGAAGAATTTACACCACCAGAACCAGAAGAACCGGTAGCGGAACCAGAAATAACTATTCCTGATCAGCACAAAGCACAACAGCAAGCGGCGCGCCGCTCGATCCGACATGCAGAACGTAGTTATACCAATGCCTTATCCCCTTTGCGCGAATCACTCACCCGGCTGAATTTAAAACCGGATGAAGGATTAGCGACCGTTGCAGAATTAGTTCGCAATGCAGCAAGCAGCCTCGCCGAACAAGAAGGGTCGGTGGGTTTCCATCTAGTACGCTCGATTCGTAACGGCGATCCACTGTTACTGCACAGCCTCAACGTGGCGTTTATTGCCATGCTCATCGCCAGAGAAGCAGGTTGGGATCCAATCGCCATTAAAGATGCAGGTTTAGCGGGGCTAGTTCACGACATTGGTGAATTACGTATACCCACTCAGGTCACACGAAAACGCACCGAACTAACAAAAGCAGAAGTTAATTTTTTTAAACTGCATGTGCAATACGGTTTTGAGCAACTGACTCAATTAAAGGCCTTTACGCAGGAAGTCCGTCAAGCCACATTACAGCATCATGAGTATCTCGATGGCTCGGGTTACCCATCAGGTTTAAAAGATGGTGAAATTGCCCCATTAAGCCGACTGATCGCCGTGGTGGATTATTACGAGGAGCAATTGCATCCACGTAATGGATTAGGCACCGCCCACCCTAATCAGGTGATCGCCAGTTTATATAAAAAAGCCAATAAGCAATTTGACAGCCTGTTTACCCAGTTATTAATTAAAGTATTAGGCGTGTATCCACCAGGTAGCGTTGTCACTTTAAGTGATGGCACATTGGCATTAGTCATGTCGAGTGAACCATCAGCACCGTTAAAACCAATGGTATTACCTTATGAAAAAGGCCGAGTGCAAGAAGGGGTCGATCTGATTGCATTACAAAATGATGAACGCACCATCAGCGGGATCGTGGCACATGAAGATCTAACACCACAACAGCAAGAATTCTTCGGCATCACCAAACATGCCTGTTATTATTTTTCACTATCACATGAATAAAAAACAACAAACCCCGCATTAAGCGGGGTTTTATCTTCTCAGACTTACACCAGAGTGTGTTCTGTGCGCGCAATAATATCGTCTTGCGTATCAGGCGATAAAGCAGTGAAAAACGCCGAATAACCCGCGACTCGCACCACCAGATCCCGATATTGATTCGGATGCTCTTTGGCGGCTAACAAAGTTTCGCGGGAAACAATGTTGTATTGCACATGCCAGCCTTTGTGTACCTCAAAGAAGGTTCGCAATAACACCATTAGTTTCTGGCGATCACGCGGTTGTTCTAAACTTGCCGGATTGAGTTTTTGATTCAACAGCACACCACCTAGAATGGCCGCCGTAGGCAATTTACCCAGTGAATTAAATACCGCTGTAGGCCCATGACTGTCGGTGCCAGATGATGGGCTGGCCCCTTCCGCTAATGGCGCATGTGCTTTGCGACCATCTGGAGTTGCCATCGTCCCTGCACCAAACGGCACGTTGGCAGAAATAGATGAGGTACCAGCGTAATAGCCGCCCCCAATCGGGCCTCGGCCATAACGGGTATTATGAAATTGGCTGATTTCATCAATAAACGTCTGATAAGCCCGTACCAGCAGCTCATCCACCGAGTCATCATCATTACCGTATTTCGCGACCCGATTAGCCAGCATCAAACGTAATGCTTCACCCTCTTCCCCGGCAAAGTCATTTGCCAACACAGATGCCAATTCCTGCTGTGACAATTTACCGCTGAATACCTGATCACGCACCGCCGCTAAACTATTGCCCAGATTCGCAATACCAACCTGCAAACCGGATACCCAGTCGTATTTTGCCCCGCCCTGTTTTGCCGTTTTACCACGTTCAATACAATCATCGACCAACGCGGAACACAGAATATCGTGCGCGTTTTCTTCCAACACGGTATCGACAACACAATCTATCTCAACAGTTTTACGCGTGTAATAACGGATCTGGCGATCCCACGCGGCTAATACTTCCTCAAAATTATGGAAGTTGCCTAAACTGAGCCCTTGCGGCTGTGGCAGGAAGGTTTTCCCCGTTGTAGCATCTTTGCCTTGCTCTAATGCCGCCAGCATGACACGGGCAAAATTGACAAAACTCATGCCGGTGCAACGATAGCCCCATTTCCCCGGTACTGCGGTTTCAATACAGCCGATGGCGGAATAGTTATAAGCGTCTTCTACTTCCACACCGAGTTTAATAAATTCAGGAATAACGATTTCATCATTATTGAAAGCCGGCATGCCAAAACCACAGCGGATCACCGCCATACAGGCTTCAAGAAAATCATCGCTCATCCCCGCATGGTAACGCACACTTAAATTAGGCTGTGTGGAGCGCAGACGACCGCATGACTCCAAGATGGTATATGACAATGGGTTTACGGCATCGACCGCCGCCCCCTGATACCAGCGCTGACCACCAATGGTGACATTCTGATACAGCGGGCTGCCTGCTGATGCTTTGGAATGCGTGCCGGAACGGATTTTATTCACCTCCAGCAGTTTCAACCAACAGCAATGCAACAGCTCAATCGCCTGCTCACGCGGTAAGGTTTGTTCTAATTCAACATCACGACGATACCAAGGGTAGAGATATTGATCCATGCGGCCAAACGATACTGAATGACCGTTAGACTCGATCTGCAATACCAATTGAATGAAATAGCACAGTTGTAACGCTTGCCAGAAGGTACGCGGTGGCTGTTGGGCGATCACATCGCAGTTTTCCGCAATCGTTAACAACTCATCACGGCGCTCAATTCTCGACTCCTGACTGGCCATCTGACGAGCAAGTGCGGCATAACGTTGAATATGTTCTGACAACGCCTGCAAGGTAATATCCACCGATTTCAGAAACTGTTCTCGATGCAGATCACCCCAATCGGCTAAATCCAGCCGTTGCCGCCGCTCCGCGACTTTGGCCTGTAAGCCATGAATTCCCAGCTCAAGCAGTTGCGGATAATCCACGGCCAGATGTGCATCGCCCGAGGTCATATTGCCTTCGGCTTTGATAATGCCGCTGGCCAGAATAGCTTTCTGTTCTTCAGTAAACAGACCATAACAACGATCTTGTACCGTTTGCCCACGCCAGAACGGCGCTAATTGATGGATCGTGGCTTTATCTTCGGCTGTGACACTAAACCCGGCACCGGGGCGATCACCTAATTTATCGATCTCTTTTTCTACCCAGCCAACGGTATATTCCGGAAAAATCGGTGCCGCGCGTAAACGAGAAGCCTGATTACCAATAATCAATTCATCATTGTCGATCCAAATTGTGCGTTGTTGCAGATGATGCGCCAGCGCCAGCGCCCGACGCACAACGATCGGTTTATCTATGTTCGCCTGATAGCTTTCCGTGTAATGACGCGCACGCTCAGTACAAACCGGCGGTTTGACGATCTCTACCAAACGCCGTTTATGGTCACGAATACGCGCAGATAATGTGGTCAGGTCAAGTTCCGTCATAATTACCCCCTCAGTATGGCAGTCAGACCACAGGCTTTGGCTTGCTGCTCGGCAAAGGCCAGTAACTCGGGTCGATCAAGTGGTTTCCGGGCACGTTCATAATCCAGCCCGAGTAAATGGTATTTGTGCATGCCGTAGGTGTGATACGGCAGGAAATGGATTTCGCCACTACCGCCAAATTGTTGATAGTGCTTCGCCGCTTGCTGAATGATGGCCGTCAACGTTAGTTCGTCATCGTTGAAATCAGTAATGATGGGAACACGAAACAGAATGTTGGCGCCGCTTTTGCCTAGTTTTTCAATATTGTGTTGAATTAAAGGTAACTGACCATCCGTCCATTGCAGGAATTTATCCGCATCAGCGTGTTTCAGATCAACCAGCCACAAATCAACAAATGCCAGCGATGGTTCAATGTAATGCCAAGGCACATGCAAACAACTCTCGACGGCCGTATGAATACCTTCCTGATGAGCGGTGTTCAGCAGCTGTTGAGCTAATTTGGGTTGCATCAACGGTTCACCACCAGACAACGTCAGGCCACCGCCACTGCGCTGATAAAACGCGTTATCACGGCGCACTTGCGCCATGATTTGCTCGGAATCCATCTCATCGCCACAAAGTGAAATGGCACCACTCGGGCAAGCATCTGCAGCCAGTCGCATCTCATTTTCTGTGAGTCCGTGTCGCAAAATAGTGACTGCTGAAGTGTTATCCTCGCGTTTAAAACAGGAACTATGTTGCGTGCAACGCTGACACCCCTGCGTACACAGACGTTCGTCATATAACAGATCTAAACTGCGCGACCGACTTTCTGGATTTTGGCACCAGCGGCAACTGAGTGAACACCCTTTCATGAACACTACCGTTCTGATCCCGGGGCCATCATGGGTGGCATAACGTTGCAGATTGCAGATCATAATTTATCCTGTCGCTTAGCTTCGACTTTCATTTAAAAACTTTCATTCGAAGTTTATTTTGATTTCAATCAAGCTTTATCGCGATTCATATTTATATAGTGAGATCTGAAAAGTAGATCACAGGAGAGAATGATGGAGTTTTATCTTGATAGTGCCGACCTGAATGCCATTGAACGATTAGCGCGTTTTATGCCCATTCAAGGCGTCACCACTAACCCCAGTATTGTGGCTAAAGGACGTAAGCCGTTAGCCACCGTGCTGCCCGCATTACGTAATATTATCGGTGCGGAAAATGTGCTGTTTGCGCAGGTTCTGGCCGATAACGCCGAAGAGATGGTGAAAGAAGCCGAGCACCTACAGGCATTAGATCCTCGTTTGGTGGTCAAAATTCCGGTAACTCCGGAAGGACTGTTAGCTATCAAATTACTGAAAACACGTAACATCCCAACGTTGGGCACCGCGGTTTATTCCCCGATGCAGGGTTTATTGGCCGCCTTAGCCGGTGCCAGTTATGTCGCGCCTTACGTGAACCGGATTGATGCGCAAGGTGGTAGTGGCATTAAGTGTGTTCAAGAACTACAACAACTGCTGACATTACATGCCCCGCACTGTCAGGTTTTAGCTGCTAGCTTTAAAACGCCACGCCAAGTGTTGGATTGTTTATTGGCAGGCTGTACCAGCGTGACATTATCGATTGATGTCGCAGAACAGTTGTTACGTAGCCCTGCGGTTGATGCAGCGGTTGTGCAGTTTAATCAGGAATGGCAAGACGCATTCGGTGCCTAAGCTATGTCACTTAGCGACTAAAACTGCAACAAAACCAGCAGATAAGCTGCGCTATTTGCTGGTTGCCGACCAAGATTTAAGCAGACAGGAACGGTTAAAGAAAAAAGGGTTGACGGTAACAGCGCATATACGCATAATGCGCCCCGCACAGTTAAGCAGGCTTGTTTAGCTTTGCAAGTGTTGGCTATGTAGCTCAGTTGGTTAGAGCATCGCACTCATAATGCGGGGGTCACAGGTTCGAATCCCGTCATAGCCACCATTTTTGGGGTGTCGCCAAGCGGTAAGGCAGCGGATTCTGATTCCGCCATACCCAGGTTCGAATCCTGGCACCCCAGCCAAAAAATTTAAATATCCAGTTGGGGTATCGCCAAGCGGTAAGGCAGCGGGTTTTGATCCCGCCATGCCCAGGTTCGAATCCTGGTACCCCAGCCATTCTATTTAAATTCCCAGTTGGGGTATCGCCAAGCGGTAAGGCAGCGGGTTTTGATCCCGCCATGCCCAGGTTCGAATCCTGGTACCCCAGCCATCTCAAGGCTATGTAGCTCAGTTGGTTAGAGCATCGCACTCATAATGCGAGGGTCACAGGTTCGAATCCCGTCATAGCCACCATTTTTCTCTTCACACGCCAAACTGCCTGACTATCCACTGACTAGTTTTTGTCTGGCTTATCGTCTGTTCACCGATTGCTCTATTTTCAATTATTGTGTTTTCATTTGCTGATCTTTTAATTGTTGCTCTTTGGCCTGTTTGGCTTTTAGCGCAATTAATTCAGCATTCAGTGCCTGCATCTTCTGCGTCAGGATCACCATATCAGCTTGCAGCTTGGCATCATCCGCATGGCTGGCACAGCCCGTTAATAGCAGTAGACTAAGTATTAAGCTGTTACGTAGTGGTCGACATTGGGCCATATTTCCCCCGATCGCATGGGTTTGTTCAATTTTCTGGATAAAAAAAGCAGACCCAATGAGATGGTCTGCTTTTCTGTTTGTTATATCATCTCAACCGTAGCGGCATCATTAACCGATGTGTGTCAGGCCACTCATGTAAGGGCGTAACACTTCCGGTACTTCGATACGACCATCTGCTTGCTGGTAGTTTTCCAACACCGCCACTAAAGTACGGCCAACCGCCAAACCGGATCCATTCAGTGTATGCAGCAGTTGTGGTTTGCTATCCGCACCACGCACACGCGCTTGCATGCGACGCGCCTGGAAATCAGTACAGTTAGAGCAAGATGAAATCTCACGATAGGTATTCTGCGCTGGCAACCACACTTCCAGATCGTAAGTTTTTGCCGCTGAGAACCCCATGTCACCAGTACACAGTGCCATGACGCGATAAGGTAAGCCTAACAGCTGCAGCACTTTCTCGGCATGACCTGTCATCTCTTCCAGTGCATCCCATGATTTCTCTGGATGAACCAACTGCACCATTTCAACTTTATCAAACTGATGCATACGGATCAGACCGCGGGTATCACGACCGTAAGAACCGGCTTCAGAACGGAAGCATGGGCTGTGTGCAGTCATTTTGATTGGCAGTGCTTTTTCATCATAGATTTCATCGCGAGCGATGTTGGTCAATGGCACTTCCGCAGTAGGGATCAGCGAGAATTTGCGCACTTTACCTTCTTCATCGCCTTCACCATTGATCGCAGTGTGGAACAGGTCTTCGGCAAATTTAGGCAATTGACCAGTGCCCAGCAAACTGTCTGCGTTCACCAGATAAGGCACATAACATTCGGTATAACCGTGCTGTTGGGTGTGCAGATCTAACATGAACTGCGCCAATGCACGATGCATACGAGCGATTTGGCCTTTCAGCACCACAAAACGTGAACCGGAAATTTTAGTCGCTACCGCAAAATCCAGACCGCCCGTTGCTTCGCCAACCGCAACGTGATCTTTGACTTCAAAATCAAACTGACGAGGTGTACCCCAGCGGCGCACTTCAACGTTTTCACTTTCATCTTTACCAACGGGTACAGAATCAGCCGGCAGATTTGGCACTAACAAAGAGATCTGACGCATTTTCTCCAGGATCTCGTCTTGCTGTTTTTTGCACTGTTCTAAATCATCGCCCAATGTGCCGACTTCCGCCATCAACGGAGCCACATCTTCACCGCGACGCTTCGCTTCACCGATCGCTTTTGAACGAGCATTACGTTCTGCCTGCAATTCCTGAGTACGAGTCTGTAATTCTTTACGCTGTTCTTCCAGCGCAGTGATCATAGCTACATCCAGTTTATAACCACGCAGCGCCAAACGCTCAGCTGCTACTTCGATGTCACCACGTAAAAATTTAGGATCAAGCATGATAAACCTGCTGTTATACAAAATTATTGGAGGAATAAACCGATCCGCGACCAAATAGATGTCGTCGATGAGTGCAGTTTACCAAAAGCAGTCGATGGCGGGTACGCAAAAACAAGGATTATTGTATTTTGATAGCGTTATGAAGATGTTGAGAACAAATGAGTACAGCAATCCCCGCATTAACGTGATTTGGGATACCGCTGAAAAGTGGTTTGTGCATCCAGCTCTGCCAGATAATTCAGTTTCTGTGCGATTTGTTTTTCGGCGCCACGTTCTGACGGCAGGTAATATTCGCGCCCTTCCAACTCGGGCGGGAAGTAACATTCACCCGCCGCATATGCTCCCGGTTCATTGTGCGCGTAGCGATACTCCTCACCATACCCCAGCGATGCCATCAGTTTCGTCGGAGCATTACGCAGATGCGGTGGCACTTCATAATCCGGTTGCGTTTTAGCGTCCTGTAATGCTGCTTTCCAGGCGACATATACGGCATTACTTTTCGGCGCACAAGCCAGATACACCACCGCCTGTGCGATAGCACGTTCGCCTTCTGCCGGCCCTACCCGCTCGAAACAATCCCAAGCGGCCAGAGCAACCCGCATCGCATTCGGGTCAGCATTGCCAATATCTTCCGAGGCAATCGCCAGCAAACGGCGGGCCACATACAGCGGATCACCACCGGCGGCGACAATGCGTGCATACCAGTAAAGCCCAGCCTGCGGATCGGAACCGCGAATGGATTTATGAAAAGCAGAGATCAGATCGTAATAAACATCACCCTGATTATCAAACCGCGCCACCTTTTCACCGGAAACAGCCGCCAACAGATGACGATCAACTCGTTTCACACCGTCATGGCTTTCAGCCATATCGTTGAGCAGTTCCAGGTAGTTCAGCGCTTTACGCGCATCACCATCAACCAGTTGCACGAGCGCTTTTAATACGCCTTCCTCGAACTGTAATGACTCACCGGCTAATCCACGAGGATCAGTTAACGCCTGCTCGACCACTTGCTGAATATCATCATCGGTCAGACGTTTCAGTAGATAGACCCGAGCCCGCGATAACAACGCGTTATTCAATTCAAACGAGGGATTTTCAGTAGTGGCACCGACAAAGATGATGGTGCCATCTTCAATGTGCGGTAAAAAGGCATCCTGCTGGCTTTTGTTGAAGCGATGTACTTCATCGACAAACAGCAGCGTACGACGACCACGGTAACTATTATCTTTCGCGCGATCGATTGCCGCGCGGATCTCTTTTACACCCGAAGTGACAGCAGAAATACGCTCGACATCGGCCTGACAATAACGCGCCATCAGCTCAGCTAAGGTAGTTTTACCTGTACCAGGTGGCCCCCATAAAATCATGGAGTGACAATGTCCGGCCTCAATCGCTCGTCGCAGGGGTTTGCCTTCTGCCAGTAAATGGCTTTGGCCAATATACTGGTCTAACCGCTCTGGCCGCATCCGCGCAGCCAGAGGGCGAAAATCAGAAGCAAAATCCAGCGACAGATTGCTCATCAACGTTGGTCATCAACCGTAACACCTTCCGGTGTTTTGAAATTGAAGGTATCCGCTTTAAGGGTTGGGTTGGCATTAAACGCAGAGAGTGTAAATTCGCTGCGCTGCCCTTGTGCTTCACTCACTTCCATCCGGGTAATATGGTTTTGATTATCAAACACCATGCGCAAAGATTCGATACGCTGATCTTTTTGCTTACTGGTGATGGTGAAAGCTGAGCCATCTTGATCGATCAGGTAATTTTTCCAAATTTTATCGTCGGTACTGGAGATCAGCAGAAACGGCGTATTCACCACCGCTTTGCTTAAACTCATCACCGTAACTTGCTCAACAAACGGGTCATACAACCAAACCGCTTTGCCATCAGACAGAATAAGGTTGTCATCTGGCTTTTTGGCCTCCCAGCGGAAATGATCCGGGCGTTGTAACACCATTTCACCACTACCATTTTGCAAAGGTTTGCCCTGCGCATCGGTGACGGTTTGTTCAAAATGCGCGCTAAACTGGCGAATACTCGCCAGTTTTTTCTTTAACGCCGCACTGTCATCGGCCAGTGCATTAAAACTCAGTGACCAGATACATGCGGTTACACCCGCTGCACACCATTTCGCAATTGTTGTCATATCAGTCTCTCATAGGTGCTGGTGACAGCACTTCGCGTTGCCCATTACTACCCGGTGCACTGACAATTCCATGGCCTTCCATCTGTTCAATCAGACGTGCCGCACGGTTATAACCGATTTTAAAACGACGTTGTACGCTGGAAGTGGAACCACGACGTGATTCCACAACAAATTCAACAGCTTCATCAAACAGTGGATCTAAATCTTCATCACGGCTGGTTTGCTCACCTGGCAGTGCGTTTTCTGCCGTGATCTCACCATTCAGAATTTCATCGATATAGTTTGGTTCACCACGCAGTTTCCAGTCATCGACCACACGATGCACTTCATTATCACTAACAAACGCACCATGCACACGCGCAGGGTTATTATCTCCCGGTGGCATATACAGCATGTCGCCCATACCCAGTAGTGCTTCAGCGCCTTGTTGATCAAGAATGGTCCGTGAGTCAATTTTCGATGATACCTGGAACGAAATACGAGTTGGAATATTCGCTTTGATAAGCCCGGTGATAACATCAACCGACGGACGCTGGGTCGCCAGAATCAGGTGGATACCTGCCGCACGCGCTTTTTGAGCAATACGTGCAATCAGCTCTTCCACTTTTTTACCAACCATCATCATCATGTCGGCAAATTCATCGACGACCACCACGATATGCGGTAAACGTTCCAGATCCGGCGCTTCTTCCTCAAAGGAATCATTCGGACGCCAGAATGGATCTTTGATTGGATTACCCGAATCAAGCGCAGCACCAATTTTTGCGTTATAACCTTTCAAGTTACGCACGCCCATGACAGACATCAGCTTGTAGCGACGCTCCATCTCACCCACACACCAACGCAGTGCATTGGCGGCATCTTTCATGTCGGTGACCACTTCGGTCAGCAAGTGCGGAATGCCTTCATAGACAGACAATTCAAGCATTTTCGGGTCGATCATGATAAAGCGCACTTCTTCCGGCGTAGCTTTATACAGCATCGAAATAATCATGGCGTTTACGCCAACTGACTTACCAGAACCCGTCGTTCCTGCCACCAGCACATGCGGCATCTTAGCCAAATCAACGACTGTGGCTTCGCCAGCAATGTCTTGCCCTAACACCAGCGTCAATGGGCTATTGGCATTGCGGAAAGCATCACTGTCGATGACTTCGCGCAGATGAACGGTTTGACGATAACGGTTTGGTAATTCCAGCCCGATATACGGTTTGCCAGGAATAACTTCCACCACACGCACGCTCACAGCAGAGAGTGAACGCGCCAGATCGCGGGATAAACCTGTGATTTTACTGGCTTTCATACCCGGAGCCAGATCCAGCTCAAAACGGGTAATCACCGGGCCAGGATAAACGCCAACCACACGAGCTTGTACGTTGTAATCAGCCAGCTTGGATTCCACCAGACGTGCAATACGATCGAGCTCTTCTTTGCTCATCATTTGCACTTTTGGTGGTGGCGTTTCCAGCAAATTAAATGACGGTAAATCACCAATCGCCGCTTTTTTACGAGCCCGATCTAACAATGCCTGTTCAGCAACCTGTAATGGTGTTGGTGTCACCGGAGCAGCAGGTTGCACAGCAACGTTCGCTGGCGCACTTGATACAGCGGCGGGCTGCACGGCCGCAATTACAGCCGGTTTATTCTCTTTATCTTCAGTCGCCCACGGCATTGTGGGTTCCCAGTCGTCATCATCTTCTAATGCTGACCAGCTGGCCGTAAAAGTAGGTTCACTACGAGCAGTATTGTTCTTTACAGGATTAAGATTAAATTCAGGCTCGCGACGTTCTGTAACTACCGGAGCAGGTACATCATCGTCCTCCAGATCATCGTTTTGTACTGCAACCGGCGGTTTGCGGCTGAATGAAAAACGTGGTGCACGTTGGGGAATGACACTCTCATCAACACCAACCGGCGAAGGGATAAAATCATCCTCATCGTCATCATCGCTGAATGAATCATCATGCACATCAGATTGCACCCGTTGATAACCCGCTTTACCAGCAAACCAGCCAACGATACGACTTGGCAGCGTATAGATAAAATTCAACACTCCGGTCACGGCTTCGCCAATTTTTTCGGCCAGCATGAGCCACGACCAACCAGTGAATAATGTGATACTGGCGGCAATCAGACACAGCAGCACCAGTGTGGTACCTAACTGGCCAAAGATCGGCAATAGCGCGGTATACAGCATGTCACCGATCAAACCACCCGATGAGAAGTTATGAATATCGGTAAAATTCATACTGCCCATGGCTGACATCGATAAAAACAGCGCAATGAAACCGATAATGCGCAAACCTAAGGCAAAATAGTCCACTTCCAATAAACGGTATGGCGCTTTAAAAATAGCCCAGCCGAGGATCACAACCAGCGCCGGGATAATATAAGCAAAGACCCCGAAGACAAAAAACATCAGATCGGCCAACCATGCACCAGCACTACCAGCAGCGTTATGCACTGTGCCGCCCCAGGCAGTTTGCGACCAGCCCGGATCAGACGGATGGTAAGTAATTAATGAAAGCAGCATGAACAACGCGGCAACTGTTAAAACTATTAACCCCGTCTCAAAAATGCGCCGTAAACCTGACATCGGCGTAAACTTTCCAGCAGCCAAACCTATACTCCTTATTGGAAAGCGATAATTATGCGTCTGAGGATATTAAAGAGAACTGAGCTCAGACTTGAATTCTGCGGCGTATTATAAGCGGTCGTGGAGGAAGTAGGTACAATTCTGTTGCGCGGGATGATGAACATAGCCCGTGCAATAGCACGGGCCTCACTCTTAACGGGTGTTAATGACCAAACGACTGGTCTGTTTGACCTCTTCCATCACCACATAGGTGCGTGTATCACTCACACCTGGTAAGCGCAGCAGCGTTTCACCTAACAACCGACGATATGCAGACATATCGGGTACACGTGTCTTTAACAAATAGTCGAAATCACCAGAAACTAAGTGGCATTCCTGTATTTCTTCTAAAGAAAGAACCGCTTTGTTAAATTGTTCGAATACATCCGGCGCACCTTTCTGCAGCGTGATCTCTACGAATACCAGCAGCGAGGCTTCCAGATAATGGGGGTTAAGAATAGCGGTATAACCTTCGATAAAGCCTTGCCGTTCCAGGCGTCTTACACGCTCCAGACATGGCGTTGGGCTTAACCCCACACGTTTAGACAGCTCAACATTCGAGATGCGACCGTCTTTTTGCAGTTCATTCAGGATGTTTCTATCTATACGATCCAAATCCCTGAGTCTGATCTGTTCTTCCAGCATTTCCTTCCACCTTAGATATGAAACACAGTGATAATCACTATTTGTTTTATAATGAACAAACTAAACTTTTACAAGAACATAACCATACTATGTTAACAATTCCTTATTACCCCCTTATTAGACAAACAGAATAATCGTCTGATTTTAAAAGGAAAAACCAGTATGATAATCGGAGTCCCAAAGGAAATAAAAATCCATGAATATCGCATAGGTATGACACCAGCTAGTGTACGCGAATTGACCGCCAGAGGCCACACTGTACTGGTAGAAACTGATGCCGGTAAGGCGATTGGCTATACAAATGAGCGCTATACCGCGGCTGGCGCGGATATTGTCAGTGATGCACAGCATGTTTTTGCTGCCGCGGAGATGATTGTCAAAGTAAAAGAATTGCAACCTGCTGAACGTGCTCTGTTACGTCCGGGGCAAATTTTATTCACTTATTTGCATCTGGCACCCGATCTACCCCAAACGCAGGATCTGCTGAAAAGTGGCGCCATCTGTATTGCCTATGAAACTGTTACCGATGATAAAGGCGGTCTGCCTTTACTTGCCCCCATGTCCGAAGTGGCAGGTCGGATGGCCATTCAGGCCGGAGCAACCGCTTTAGAAAAATCACACGGTGGTGCCGGCGTCTTATTAGGTGGTGTACCCGGTGTCGCATCCGCTAAAGTGGTCATTTTAGGTGGCGGTGTTGTTGGCTCGAATGCCGCGCGGATTGCCATTGGTATGCGTGCCGATGTGACAGTACTGGATAAAAACACCGATACACTGCGTAAACTGGACAGTGAATTCAAAGGTGCCGCCAAACTGATTTATTCCACAGCGGAAACTATCGAACATGCGGTTTTAGACGCAGATCTGGTGATCGGCGGGATTTTATTACCGGGTGCGGCTGCGCCTAAACTCATCACTGCTGCGATGGTCAAACAGATGAAAGCCGGATCGGCCATTGTAGATGTGGCGATCGATCAAGGCGGCTGCGCTGAAACCTCACATGCCACAACACACAGCAACCCAACTTACATTGTGGATGATGTGGTGCATTATTGCGTTGCCAACATGCCCGGTGCCGTTGCCCGCACCGCAACCCAGGCATTAAATAACGCTACCCTGCCCTTTATTATCAAACTGGCGGAACAAGGTTATGCCGCTGCATTGAACAACGATAAACATCTGCGTAAAGGGTTGAATGTTTTTAAAGGGCAATTAACTTGTGCAGAAGTCGGGCAAGCGCATGGATTACCAACCATTTCAGCCGAACAGGCATTGAGCGCAGACCAAGCCTAAGTAAGAGAAAAACCGGCTGAATAGATCGATGAGCAGATAAATTGTATTTTTTCTGCTCATTTTTCCGTTGCTTATACATAATTAGTCTTTAATAGATAAAACCGATTGGAGTAATCGGTTTCTCCTGCTTTACCCCATCGGTATCATTTCCTATTATCTCGTCAATATTCATAAAAGGATGCCACCATGACCCAGGCAAAACACAGTAAGCTGCTAATTCTCGGATCAGGCCCAGCCGGTTACACCTCTGCCGTTTATGCTGCGCGAGCCAATCTGGAACCTGTATTAATCACCGGTATGCAGCAAGGTGGCCAGCTAACCACCACTACTGAAGTGGAAAACTGGCCTGGCGATGCCGAGGGCTTAACTGGCCCTGCGTTGATGGATCGCATGAAAGCGCATGCGGAACATTTTGACACCAAGATCCTGTTCGACCATATCAATGCCGTTGATCTGCAACAAAAACCATTTACCCTGACAGGTGATAACGGTACTTACACCTGTGACGCACTGATCATTGCGACCGGTGCTTCCGCGCGTTATCTGGGGCTGGATTCCGAAGAAGCATTCAAAGGCCGCGGGGTGTCTGCCTGTGCCACTTGTGATGGCTTTTTCTATCGTGGACAGAAAGTAGCGGTCGTCGGTGGCGGTAATACCGCGGTTGAAGAAGCGCTTTATCTGGCTAACATCGCCTCAGAAGTGCATTTGATCCACCGTCGTGACAGCTTCCGTTCAGAAAAAATTCTGATCAAACGTCTGTATGACAAAGTGGAACAAGGCATTATCAAGTTGCACCTCGATCGTACTTTGGAAGAAGTATTAGGTGACGAAATGGGTGTTACCGGCGTTCGCCTGCGCAGCACCAAAGATGACTCACTGGAAGATATCGACGTGATGGGTGCCTTTATCGCCATCGGCCACAGCCCGAACACTGCTATTTTTGATGGCCAGTTAGCCATGCAAAACGGCTATTTGAAAGTTAAAGGCGGCAGTGACGGTTTTGCAACTCAAACCAGCATTGAAGGTGTCTTTGCTGCCGGTGATGTTGCCGATCATATCTATCGTCAAGCGATCACCTCTGCCGGTACCGGTTGTATGGCCGCACTGGACGCAGAACGTTACCTCGATAGTCTGGCGAAATAGCACTCGCTTATTTGATAAAAATGCCGCGGAATGCGGCATTTTTTATTGCTGCGATATCACGCCATGACAAAACCGGCCACGCTGGTTATTATCAAATGAACGCATCTTAAAAACGAATGCAGTTAATGACGAGTTATCTGACAGAATTGGACTCCACACTCTATTTTCCTTCACCGGAAGAAGCATTAGAGGAACCGAATGGGCTGTTAGCCATTGGTGGTGACCTGTCACCTTCCCGATTATTAACGGCTTATTATAACGGCATATTTCCCTGGTATAACGCATATCAGCCTATTTTGTGGTGGTCGCCTGATCCGCGTGGGGTATTACCTACCGATCAACTCCATATCAGCCGTTCACTCAAAAAAGCACTGAATAAGACCTCACTGCGTTTTACCGTGAATCAGGCCTTTATGCAGGTGGTAACGGAATGCGCAGCTCCGCGCCGGTATTCCGAAGACACATGGATCACCAGCGAATTTATGCAGTCGTATGCAATATTGCATGAGATGAAACAGGCGCATTCCATCGAAGTATGGAATAACGAACAGTTGGTTGGTGGTTTGTATGGCATAAGCATTGGTAAACTGTTTTGTGGTGAATCGATGTTCCACCACCGGCCTGATGCGTCCAAAATGGCCTTGGTCGCTTTATGCCGCCATCTCGCCCGCTATGACGCGCCACTGATCGATTGTCAGATGCAAAATGAATATCTCGCCACCATGGGTGTACAAGAATGGCCGCGCGCTGATTTTTTACATCAGTTAGCGCTATTGCGTGAACAATCATTCCCCGATGAATGCTGGCAACCACAGGTAGTAACGTTATGAATTCGACGCCGTTGCGGGTTGGGATAACACCAGCACATACCTGCAGCTATCTGCCAGAGCAATATGAACAGCTCATTGTGCTGATGGATGAAAACTATCGTACTGCTGAGGGGTATGAATCACTGCTGCAAGCGGGTTTCCGGCGTAGCGGGAATGACGTATATCGTCCGCATTGTACGCAATGCTCCGCCTGTAATTCGTTGCGTATTGAAGCCAGTGAATTTAAACCGAGCCGCCACCAACGTCGAATCTTAAACAAAAACCGGGATATCACCTGGCAGCTGAGCCATCAAGATAAACCTGTTTATTACGCGTTGTATGAGCGGTACATCCAGCAGCGGCATGCCGATGGCAGCATGTATCCGCCCAGTTACAGTCAGTACAAACAATTTCTGCTCTGCAACTGGCTGGAGCCATTTTTCCTTGAGTTTTATGAAGGCGATAAATTAATTGCGGTCGCGGTGACGGATATTCTGCCGCACAGCTTAAGTGCCATGTATACCTTCTACGATCCTGATTTTGAAGCTTATTCATTAGGTACTTTTGCCATTTTGACTCAGCTGCAATTAACCTTACGAATGGGAAGGACTTACCTCTATCTTGGCTATCAGGTAGATAACTGTCGGAAGATGAATTACAAATCCAGTTACCTGCCACATGAGCGCTTAAAAAATAAAGTCTGGGAAAAATACACCATTACCGGTGACTGAACTTTACACAACCGCCGAAATCCGGCATGATCCAGCAGATTTTTTTGGTGGTAATTACGAGGATTCAATGTCTAAAGAAGACAGTATCGAGATGCAAGGGACGATTTTGGAGACCCTGCCTAACACAATGTTCCGTGTTGAACTTGAAAATGGCCATGTGGTAACGGCACACATCTCCGGCAAAATGCGCAAAAACTATATCCGTATTCTGACTGGCGATAAAGTAACTGTACAGCTGACTCCATACGACTTGTCTAAAGGTCGCATCGTATTCCGTTCTCGTTAAGATCCGGATAGAAAAAAGCCCCAGCATCAATCCGGGGCTTTTTCTTTTTGGTCTTTACGCACGTTTACGGCTGCAAGACACTCTCTTTGTTCGGTGTAAAATCGAACTTGAGTTTGTCATCCAGCATATCGACTTTCACTACACCGCCTGCAACTAACTCGCCGAACAGCAGTTCGTTGGCCAGCGGTTTCTTCATTTGCTCTTGGATCAAACGGCCCATTGGACGAGCACCCATCGCTTTGTCGTAGCCTTTTTCTGCCAGCCAATTGCGTGCAGCAGAGGTCACTTCCAGCGATACGCCTTTGACATCCAGTTGCGCCTGCAACTCAACGATAAACTTATCAACAACCTGATGGATCACATCCATATCCAAGTGGTTAAACCAGATCACGTTATCTAACCGGTTACGGAACTCTGGTGAGAAAGTTCGATTAATTTCCGACATCGCATCATGGGTATGATCCTGATTTTGGAAACCAATTGATTTACGCTGAGTTTCCTGAACCCCACAATTGGTGGTCATTACCAGCACCACGTTACGGAAATCCGCCTTACGGCCGTTGTTATCAGTCAGCGTGCCGTTATCCATCACCTGCAACAGCAGATTAAAGACATCGGGATGCGCTTTCTCAATTTCATCCAGCAACACCACACAATGTGGTTGTTTGATAACCGCGTCGGTCAGCAAACCACCCTGTTCATAACCGACATAGCCTGGTGGTGCGCCGATCAGACGGGATACGGTATGACGTTCCATATATTCCGACATATCAAAGCGCAGCAGTTCAATACCTAACGCTTTGGCCAATTGCAGCGTGACTTCGGTTTTACCCACCCCAGTTGGGCCGGCAAACAGGAACGAACCGACCGGACGACGTTCATTACCCAAACCAGAACGGCTCAGGCGAATGGCATCGGTCAGCACTTCAATGGCTTTATCTTGCCCGAACACCACCATCTTCAGATTGCGTTCCAGATTACGCAAGGTATCGCGATCACTCGAAGAAACCGATTTTTCCGGAATACGGGCGATCTTAGCCACGATCGCTTCGATATCCGGCACATTGATCACTTTCTTACGTTTGCTCGGCGGCAACAAGCGCTGGCTGGCGCCCACTTCGTCAATGACATCAATGGCTTTATCCGGCAAATGACGATCGTTGATATATTTCGCTGCCAATTCGGCCGCGGCACGCAGTGCTTTATTGGTATAACGCACATGGTGATGTTCTTCGTAGCGTGGTTTTAAGCCAATCAGGATCTTGGTCGTGTCATCGATGGATGGTTCCACCACATCAATTTTCTGGAATCGACGCGCCAGCGCATGATCTTTTTCAAAGACCTGCGAATATTCCTGATAAGTCGTGGACCCCATGCAACGTAGCTGACCAGAAGAGAGGATCGGTTTGATCAGATTGGCGGCATCCAATTGCCCGCCAGACGCCGCCCCTGCGCCAATGATGGTGTGGATCTCATCGATAAACAGGATCGCGCCTTTTTCGCGTTCTAATTGCTTGAGCACAGCCTTAAAGCGTTTTTCAAAATCACCACGATATTTAGTCCCCGCCAGTAACGAGCCCATATCCAGTGAATACACGGTGTTATCTGCAATTACTTCCGGCACATCACCATGCACAATACGGTAAGCTAAGCCTTCGGCAATCGCGGTTTTGCCCACCCCCGCTTCGCCCACCAGCAGCGGGTTATTTTTACGGCGACGACATAAAATCTGGATGGCTCGATTGACTTCGGCATCACGACCAATCAACGGATCAATGTTGCCTTCAACCACTTTCAAATTCAGATTCGTAACAAAATTTTCAATTTGATTAGCAGCAGCTTCTTCGCTCATGCCTTCGCCGTCACCGGCATTGTGACCAGACTGGCCATCATCCTGCTGCGGCACATCTTTGCGCACCCCGTGCGAAATATAGTTCACCACATCTAAACGGTTGATATCGGCTTTTTTCAGGAAATAAACGGCTTGTGATTCCTGTTCGCTGAAAATAGCGACCAGTACGTTGGCGCCAAATACTTCGTTATGGCCGGATGATTGCACATGGAATACGGCACGTTGCAATACACGTTGGAAACCGAGAGTTGGCTGTGTATCCCGCTCTACCTCTTCCAGAGGTATCAGCGGCGTGGTCTGCTCCAGAAAAACAGTTAATTCTCTGCGCAGTTGATCAACTTCAGCACCACATGCTAGTAGTGCATCCCGGGCGGAATGGTTATCGATTAATGCCAGCAATAAATGCTCGACCGTCATAAATTCATGACGTGCTTCTCTTGCCGACTTAAATGCCTGGTTTATTGATTTTTCCAGTTCTTTGTTTAGCATGGGCACCTCCCAAACCAACTGACGACAACGCTATGCAAGGTACCTGCTGATCTTCAGGCTTGTTCCATAATACACAGCAACGGATGTTCATGCTTACGAGCGTAACGGTTCACTTGATCAACTTTTGTTTCTGCTATATCTGCAGTATAGACGCCACAAATTCCTTTGCCGTCATAGTGCACAGCCAGCATGACCTGAGTCGCCTTTTCCAGATCCATATGGAAAAAACGCTGTAAAACTTCCACCACAAAATCCATTGGGGTGTAGTCATCATTCATCAGCACCACTTTATACATGGCGGGCGGCTGGATTTTAGTTTTGCTCTCATCCACCGTTTCAGGTGTAGGTGAGACACGCGTTTTACTCATTTCCGACTACCTTTTTCTTTCATTACTACCGAGATAAGAATAGTTGTCAATATACTATTTGAATTAGATCTTGCTTTAGATATCTGCTACTTGACTCGTTAACTTTTTACACTAGATTGGTGGATTGGTGACCAGCTGAACAGAATATTTCACTGTCAGCAGCGTGATCAACTAACGGCGTTTAAGGTAATTTCATCTCTGAGGACGTAGATGTATGGCTACTGGAACCGTAAAGTGGTTTAACAATGCGAAAGGTTTTGGCTTCATCTGCCCGGATGAGGGCGGTGATGATATTTTTGCTCATTATTCCACTATCGACATGAATGGGTACAAAACGCTGAAAGCGGGGCAGCCTGTTGAATTTGAAGTGCAAGCAGGGCCTAAAGGTTCACATGCTACCAGCATTGTGCCTAATTCATCCCAGGAATCATAATTAGAAAAACGGGATGTACGCGCTAAAAACAGAAGCGGGAACCAGGTTCCCGCTTCTGTTTTTTTACTGTTTAAAAACCACGGCTTACACCGTGATTTTAAAGCCATTACATCTGGCTGATCATGTCATCAGCAAATTCAGAGCATTTACGCAGCGTTGCGCCGTCCATCAAACGTTCAAAGTCGTAAGTCACAGTCTTGTTACGGATCGCACCTTCCATGCCTTTTACAATCAGATCAGCTGCTTCAAACCAGCCTAAATGACGCAGCATCATTTCTGCAGACAGGATCAGTGAACCTGGGTTAACTTTATCCTGACCTGCATATTTTGGCGCAGTACCGTGGGTTGCTTCAAACAGGGCAACACCGTCACCGATGTTGGCGCCTGGCGCGATACCGATACCACCAACCTGTGCAGCCAGTGCATCAGAGATGTAGTCACCGTTCAGGTTCATGGTGGCGATAACGTCATATTCTGCCGGACGCAGCAGGATCTGTTGCAGGAACGCATCTGCAATCACATCTTTAACGATGATGTTTTTGCCGGTGTTCGGGTTTTTGAACTGGCACCATGGGCCGCCATCAATCAGTTCTGCACCGAACTCTTCACGCGCTAACTGGTAACCCCAGTCTTTGAATGCGCCTTCGGTGAATTTCATGATATTGCCTTTGTGAACCAGCGTCAGTGAGTCACGGTCGTTGTCGATAACATATTGCAGCGCAGCACGTACCAGACGTTGTGTACCGGCTTCTGACATTGGTTTGATACCGATACCGCAGTTGTCAGGGAAACGGATCTTCTTCACGCCCATTTCAGTGCGCAGGAATTCGATCACTTTTTTCGCTTCGGCAGAGTCAGCTTTCCACTCGATACCAGCGTAGATGTCTTCAGCGTTTTCACGGAAGATCACCATATCAGTCAGTTCTGGCTGTTTAACCGGGCTTGGTGTGCCTTCGTAATAACGCACTGGACGCAGACAAACGTACAGATCCAATTCCTGACGCAGTGCCACGTTCAGAGAACGAATGCCACCACCAACTGGTGTGGTCAGCGGACCTTTGATACCCACGTGGTATTCACGCATGGCATCTAACGTTTCTGCTGGCAACCAAACATCATCACCGTAAACTTTGGTTGATTTCTCACCGGTGTAGATTTCCATCCAGGAGATTTTCTTTTCGCCTTTGTAGGCTTTCTCAACAGCGGCATCCACTACTTTCAGCATGGCCGGAGTCACATCAACACCGATACCATCACCCTCGATAAAAGGGATGATTGGATTGTTCGGTACAACCAGCTTGCCCGTGGCGTCTAAAGAAATTTTTTCGCCTGTAGCGGGTACAACGATTTTACTTTCCATCTGTGTCTCCTGACTTCCGGTTTATTGTCTCGCCTGAACTAACCTGCACCAGCGGCAAGGTACGTCGTTGGTTAGTCATGCACACTTTTCAAATTATTTTTGTGACAGCCATCTTAGCCCATCGCTGCATTTCTGCAAACGGCGTCAGGGCGCCAGAACGCTGATTTCATGAAAACAAAATACATTTAATCAGTTTGTTGGGCACAGTGAAGGATGACGGCACAACAGCAAATCAGGTAATCTATAGCTGTTTTCTGAGGAGTTCGCATGACTTTTCGTCCCAATGTAACGGTTGCTGCCGTTATTCGCTTTGAAGATCGCTTCTTGTTGGTTGAGGAGATGGATCGTCGTCGACATGTTTTTAATCAGCCTGCCGGCCATCTGGAATTCGGTGAATCAATTTATCAGGCTGCGTGCCGCGAAATTAAAGAAGAGACCGGATTAACCTTAGCGCCGGATGGCTGGTTGGGTACTTATATGTATTCCAGCCCTTACCGTAAGCTGACGTATCTGCGTTTTTGTTTTTATTGCGAATTAACCGAAGCGCCGGGCGAACATTATCCGCAAGATCCGGATAACGATATTCTGGCTTGTCACTGGAAAACCATCGATGAGATACGTGCCTTAGGGCACCGATTACGCAGTCCGCTGGTCATGGAATGTTTTAATGATTATCTGGCTGGCGTGCGATTACCGCTTTCAGCACTGAAAGATCGCCGCTGAGGTTGTAGGCTTAGTGTTGCTTTTTTGCTAAAATAAGCGCCGATTTTCCATCTTTACTGATATCCCGATGACAAACAACAGCCAAATCAAAGTCATCGTCGGCATGTCCGGCGGTGTAGACTCTTCCGTTTCAGCGTATTTGCTCCAGCAACAAGGCTATCAAGTTGAAGGCCTGTTCATGAAAAACTGGGAAGAGGATGATTCAGACGAGTATTGCTCTGCCGCAACTGATCTGGCCGATGCCCAGGCTGTTTGTGACAAACTCGGGATCAAACTGCATACCGTGAATTTTGCTGCCGAATATTGGGATAATGTATTTGAGCTGTTCTTGGCCGAATACAAAGCGGGACGCACGCCCAACCCGGATATTCTGTGCAATAAAGAGATCAAATTTAAGGCGTTTCTGGAGTTTGCAGCCGAAGACTTAGGTGCTGATTATATTGCTACCGGCCATTATGTGCGCCGTGATGACAGCACCGGTCAAGCACGTTTGTTGCGTGGTTTGGATAACAACAAAGACCAGAGTTATTTCCTCTATACCTTAAGTTCAAAACAGATCGCACAAAGCCTGTTCCCCGTTGGTGATTTAGAAAAACCACAGGTTCGAGCAATTGCGGAACAGTTAGGTTTAGCCACTGCGAAGAAAAAAGACAGTACCGGCATCTGTTTTATCGGTGAACGGAAATTTACTGAATTCTTAGGCCGTTATTTGCCCGCACAACCCGGCGTTATCGAAACAGTTGATGGCAAAGTGATTGGTGAACATCAGGGCTTGATGTACCACACACTGGGCCAGCGCAAAGGTTTGGGTATCGGTGGTTTAAAAGACGGCGATGAAAACCCATGGTATGTGGTGGACAAAGACGTTGCCCGTAACGTATTGATTGTCGCGCAGGGTCATGATCACCCTCGCCTGTTCTCAGATGGCCTGATCGCAAAACAACTGGATTGGGTTGATCGTCAGGTGCGCCGTGAGCCGTTTGACTGCGTGGTAAAAACTCGCTATCGCCAGCAGGATATTCCTTGTCATGTTGAGCCATTAGATGACGAGACCATTAAAGTGACATTTGCATCGCCACAAGCTGCTGTTACCCCAGGCCAGTCTGCTGTGTTTTATCTGGGCGAAGAGTGTTTGGGTGGCGGTATCATTGAACAACGATTTTCCGGGAGTGTGTAGCCATGCGTAATAAGCAGGCAGTACAAACCATGGCACTGGCCGCCGTCTGCCAGGCCGCTTGGTTAGTACAACAAGTCGCACGACACGGCAGTTGCGATGAAGAGTCAATGCGCTGCCTGTTGCAGGGGATCTTAGTGACTGATCCTGATAAAGCGGAGTCTGTTTATCCGAATCATGCGCTATTGCGTAATGGTTATTCCACATTAGTGGAGCAACTGGGCAATAACCGTAACCCGAAAAATGTCGAATTGACCCGCTATGTCATCGGCATGGTCGCGCTGGAACGCAAATTAAGTGGTAAGCGCCGCGTATTATCCGTACTCGGTGAACGTGTAGGCCAGATCAAGCGTCAGGCTCTGCATTTTGATCTGATGGCTGATACCGTAATAGGTAATCTGGCCGGAATTTACAGTGACGTGATCAGTAACCTGGGCCCCCGTATCCAGGTTTCCGGTGCGCCGCTTTATTTACAACAACCGCAGGTGCAACACAAAATCCGCGCGTTGTTGCTTGCCGGGATCCGGGCCTGTGTGCTCTGGCGACAGCTGGGAGGCCGTCGTCGTCATATCCTGTTTTTCCGTAAAAAAGTCATTGCCGCTGCCGAAGCTGCTTTGCGCCAACTTTAATCTTATCAGTGACCGAAAGTGTCGAGGAGTGATGTGATGGAACTGTCAGCCCTGACTGCTGTTTCCCCGATTGATGGTCGTTATGGTGATAAATGTACCGACCTGCGGCCGATTTTTTCTGAATACGGCCTGCTGCGCTTCCGCGTAGAAGTAGAAGTGCGCTGGTTACAGCAGTTAGCCGCCCACCCTGGCATCCCGGAAGTTCCGGCGTTTTCTGATGCAGCCAATGCGCTGCTGGACAGCATTGTCCGTGATTTTAACGAAGCCGATGCAACCCGCATTAAAACCATCGAGAAAACCACCAATCACGACGTGAAAGCGGTGGAATATTTCCTGAAGGAAAAAGTAGCGGTTAGCGAAGAACTGAATGCAGTAACTGAATTCATTCACTTTGCTTGTACTTCCGAAGACATCAACAACAACTCACACGGTCTGATGTTAAAAGCGGCCCGTGAAGAAGTGATTGCTCCATACTGTGAAAAACTGATCGCGGCGATCAAAGATTTGGCACACAACTATCGTGATATGCCAATGCTGTCCCGTACCCACGGTCAGCCAGCGTCACCAACCACTCTGGGTAAAGAGATGGCGAACGTGGCATACCGTCTGGAACGTCAGTACAAACAAATCATGGCAGTTGAGTTCCTCGGCAAGATCAATGGTGCAGTTGGTAACTACAATGCCCACATCAGTGCTTACCCAGAAGTGGATTGGCACGCGTTTGCGGAGCAATTTGTGACTGGTTTGGGTCTGACCTGGAACCCGTACACCACGCAGATCGAGCCGCACGATTACATCGCCGAACTGTTTGATGCGATTGCCCGCTTTAACACCATCCTGATCGACTTCGATCGTGATATCTGGGGTTACATCTGTCTGGGTCACTTCAAACAACGCACCATTGCCGGTGAAATTGGTTCTTCAACCATGCCGCATAAAGTTAACCCGATTGACTTCGAAAACTCGGAAGGCAACTTAGGTTTAGCCAATGCGTTGTTCGGTCATCTGGCGGCAAAACTGCCGATTTCCCGCTGGCAGCGTGATCTGACTGACTCAACTGTGTTGCGTAACTTAGGTGTCGCGGTTGGTTACTCGTTGATCGCTTATCAGGCGGCTCTGAAAGGTATCTCCAAACTGGAAGCCAACGAAGCGAACATGGCCGCTGATCTGGATAGCAACTGGGAAGTGTTGGCTGAGCCAATTCAGACCGTGATGCGCCGTTACGGCATCGAAAAGCCGTATGAGAAGCTGAAAGAGCTGACTCGTGGTCGTCGTGTTGATGCTGCTGGTATGCGCGAATTCATCGACACGCTGGCCCTGCCAGATGACGTGAAAGTAGAACTGAAAAAACTGACCCCGGCGAACTACATCGGTCGCGCGGTGGCCCTAGTTGATGAACTGAAATAAGCATCATCAATTCGATGAAATAGAAAAAAGGCATGCGCTCGCATGCCTTTTTCATTCCCGTAGAAAACTTACATCCGCCGCATATTGATATTCATGATTTGAATACGGTATGCAATCTGGCGTGGTGTCATTCCCAGCAAACGCGCCGCTTTGGCTTGTACCCAACCACAACGTTCTAGGGCTGCAATCAGGCGCTGACGTTCGTCTAATTGCGGATCAGTGAAATCAACATCGGTGGCAATGGCCGGTTTGCTGACTGCCACTGGTGCGCTGAAACCCGGTTGCGGGCGTTCGTTGGCATGAAACAACACCACATCACGGTCGATCAGGCCAGTTTCTGACATGATGGTGGCACGCTCCAGACAGTTTTCCAGTTCACGTACGTTACCAGGCCAGTCATGCCCCATCAGCATACGGATCGCACCATCGCTGATTTTAATTTCCCGCCCCTGTTTTTCGGACAGTTTTTGCACTAAGAATTTAGCCAGCTCAGGAATATCCTCCAGACGCTCGCGCAGTGGCGGCAGCTGGATCGGCATGACGTTCAGACGATAATAGAGGTCTTCACGGAAATTGCCTTTGCGCACTTCATCTTCCAGATTACGGTTGGTCGCCGTGACAATGCGTACATCCACTTTCAAGGTGTCAGTGCCACCGACGCGCTCCATTTCCCCTTCCTGCAAGATACGCAGTAACTTGGCTTGAAATGACGCGCTGATTTCGCCTATTTCATCCAGAAACAGTGTGCCACCATCGGCCATTTCAAAACGGCCTTTCCGCTGTTTCACCGCACCGGTAAAAGCTCCTTTCTCATGCCCAAACAGCTCACTTTCCAACAGCGTATCCGGCAGCGCCGCACAGTTCAGTTTGACAAAGGGTCCGTTCACCCGTGGTGAGTTGTAATGGATCGCGGTGGCAATCAACTCTTTACCGGTACCACTTTCACCGCGCACCAGCACGGTGGTATCCCATTTCGCTACCTGACGAATGGACTCGAAGATCTGCCGCATGGCCTGTGTCTGGCCAACCATATTGTCGAAACCATATTGGCTACGGACTTTACGGCGCAGACTATCACGCTCGGTTTTTATCGCTTCATGTTCGGTATGCACCTTACCAATCAGACGTACAGTCTGTCCGATCAGGTTCGCCACCATTTCCATAAAACGGGTGCGAGCTGGCAGCTCGGTTTCATCCAATGACTGCGGTTGTGCGGCTAACACCCCGATCGGCTGGCTGTCTGCACCGGGGATCGGCACACAGATGAATGGCAGTGCATAATCATACAAATTCAGGCGATCAAGAAACCGTGGATCATCCGCCACCCGCGGGATCACCAGTGCATGGCCCTGATGCATCACGGTGCCCATGATGCCCTCGCCCATACGATAACGAACACCTTTCACATCTTTTACAACTTCCGCATCAATGCCGTGTACAGCCTGGATAAACAAGGCGCTCCGATTGTGATCAAACAGAGAAACCAGACCATACTGCATGTGTGCGATGTCACTCAGCGTTTGCAGGGTACTGCGTAGCGTTTCTTCCAGATCGAGCGAGCGACTCAGCACAATACTGATCTGGTGTAACGCATTCAGCTGCTGCTGCATGCTGAGGCTTTTGTTTCCATTGGTGGAAAACAGGCTAGCGTGCGTATTCATTATTTATCCTCCCTGATAATGGCGCACAGAGGCAGCCTGAGCCGGATACAACTACCCCCTAAATCACTCGTCTCCACTTCGATCACCCCTCTATGATCGTTAACGATATTTTGTGCAAAACCTAATTCGATAGTGTCGTTACGCTTCCCGCCATTGTCGGTTTGTGGTTGTAATAAGCGGTGGGTCGCGGTGACAGCCGGTGCTTGCCCGCTGTCGTGTATTTCCAGACAAAGTTCCTGTTCGTTTTGATAGGCACATAATTTGAGTTGCCCGGCGGATTGGCCCGTAACCGCCTGACAAGCGCGATCAAACAACAGACTCAGTGCCGTTAATAAGCGGGTGCGTTGCGTAAACAATTCCGGTAGATCGGCCGCGATATCCAGTTGCATCAGCACATCGAGATGTTCTAAACGCAGTGTCAGCATGTCGTGCAGATCAGCAAACAGACTCATAAGATCAAAACGGGTCGGTTCTTCCACCTTAATAGCCGGGCGATATTGTTCCAGTCGTTGTAACGCTTCGTGACCGGCATCTAAGGCAGTCTGGATCGCAATCGCCGCGCGGCTGTCGGGGTTAGCCTCCAGACGTAACGCAGCTTGCAGCATGTTGAGTGGTGCCTGACTTTGTACCATCGCTACATCCAGCGTTGCCCGAATGGCAGAGAACAGCGTTTGTTCTTCCACCTGCATACGCAGCTGTTCCAGCCGCGATTGTTCGATTTGCTGGCGACGTTCAGTCTGGTCGCTGATCATCAGCAATGAACAAGGCCGTTTCCCGTCACCAAAATAAAGGGTCGCTTCTTCATTCAGTTCAGACAGTGGTTGGATCAGAATGCTGAACCAACGCTGACGACCACGGATGGTCAGTGGCCACAGCTGGTCACGATCCGGGCGTTGGGCACCCGGTGTAAAACCCAGTGCAGTGTAAGGTTCGTTACCCCGCAGGTCGGTGCGTAAGGTTTTGTAGGTCAGGTTATCGAGCACCACTTTATGATGTTCATCAAGCACGGCAATCGCAGTCGGTGCGGCATCGAGTACGGCTTCTATCATCGATTTTTGGTTGTGTACCCGCTGTTCCAGCGCAAATTGTTCGCTGATATCACGGTGCATGCCCAGATAGTGCGTGATCTGACCTTCGCCGTTGACCACAGGCGTAACAGTTACTTCTGCCAGATATAAAGAACCATCTTTCCGTTTGTTGATCAGACGGCCAGTCCACGGTTGATGTTGAGACAATTGATGCCACATCGCCTGATAACGCGATTTCGGGGTTTGCTGGCTGGCCAGAATATTGTGGTTCCGATATTGCAACTCACCACGCTTATAGCCGGTGGTACGACAAAAAGCGGTATTACAATACAGAATGTTGGCTTTCGGGTCGGTGATCGATATCCCGACGGAAGATTGCTCAACCACACCATAAAACAGTTCCATCGGCAGCACAGAGAGCATTTGCTGCAAGCTGGCACTGTTGATGCAGACCGCTCCGGTGGTCTCAGGGATATAGTTTTGCAGGATGTTCATATCCTCTCCTTTCTTCTCGCGTTCATTCGCCAGCTGTGAGCAATCAGACAATTTGTCGGTGTTGATGAATCTGTGATGTGGTTGTCGCCAGACCTGTTTTATAAAAGCAAGAGTTGTTCCGAAAAATTCATTTTGATGTGATCAACTGGTTCACTTGTCATATCCAGAACAAAACCATACAAAAAATAGGCTTATAGCAACAAAAATAGTGGGATGCTGTCTGCTTTAACTCAATCAAAGTCCGGTTTTTGTCAGATTTAATTGCCTCATTATGGGGCGCTGCCTCACTGTGATGCAGCACACATTTTTTGGCATAGCTTTCGCATTTTCCCTTGCATCTGGGTTTACAAGAGGCATACGGAATGCGTGATCTGCTGCTAATCATACTGGCCAACGGGCTGGTCAATAATGTGGTGCTGTCCCGATTTTTGGGGTTGTGCTCGTTCATGGGGGGTTCAAACAAGGTGTCGTCGGCAATCGGAATGGCGATGGCAACAACCTTTGTTTTAACTATGGCAACGAGCGTCGGTTGGATTGTCGAGCACGCGGTGTTAATGCCATTAGGTCTGGAATACCTGCGCTTGCTGACCTTCATCATGGTTATTGCTTCGCTGGTTCAGCTGACGGAATTGTTTATCGCAAAACAGAGCCCTGAACTGCACCGCACGCTAGGGATCTTTCTCCCACTGATCACCACTAACTGTGCTGTTCTGGGTATCGCCTTATTAACCATTCAGGAAAAACTCTCCTTCATTCAGGCACTGGTCTACGGCTTTAGCTCTGCACTGGGTTATTCGCTGGTGATCATTTTGTTTGCTGGTTTACGGCAACGACTGGAGAAATCGGTATTGCCCGATCTTTTCCACGGCACCCCTATCAGTTTTATCACTGCTGGCATTCTGGCAATGGCATTTGCCGGATTCGGCGGCTTAGCCGGTTAAGGAGACTGACATGCTCACATTACTTTATTTATTAGCCATTCCTTTGCTGGCTGCAGGTATTGGTTATGCGTTGGGATACGCAGCGATTCATTTAAAGGTGGAAGGCGATCCACTGGTGGATGAAATCAGCGCCTTACTGCCTAACGGTCAGTGTGGTCAGTGTGGTTATCCTGGCTGTTCACAGGCTGCAAAAGCGATGGCTTGTGGTGAAGCGGCACCGGATGTCTGCCCACCGGGTGGCGCGGCGCTAGCTCAGAAAATAGCAGCGGTATTAGGTGTGACATTAGATAGCAATGGCATGAAAGGGCCACAAGTTGCAGCCATTGCGATGGATGGTTGTGATGGTTGTGGCCGCTGCATCAAACAATGCAGCTACGATGCAATTGTTGGCGCCACCCGCCAGTTACACGGTGTTATTGCCGATGCCTGTACTGGTTGTGGTGCCTGTGTCTCAGTCTGCCCACATAGCGGCATTTCTTTATATCCCGATCCTGCATTTATGAGTCGGGTCAGCAAACCCGGTGCCATCAAACCAGCAGCACTGGAGGTGAAAAATGCTTAAAGCTCAGATCCGACCACATGGTGGTATTCATCCTGACAGCCATAAACAGCTGACTAGCGAAACACCTGTTATCACTATGCAAGCGCCTTGGCGTCTGATTTTACCGCTGAAACAACATGCTGGAGCCCCGGCACTGCCGGTCGTGCAAGTTGGCGATGAGGTCAAAGCAGATCAATTGATCGCAACCGGAAACGGGCGATTCTCGATGCCGATTCATGCTCCATTGGCCGGACAGATCAGCGCGATAGATCAAAACAACATTACCATCAAAGTGGATATGAAAAATCCACGGAATAGCATTGGTAATACGGCTCATGCGAATCATGCCCTATCACGTGATGAAATGATCGAATTGATTGAGCAGTCAGGCATTGTCGGTATGGGTGGCGCCATGTTCCCCACGGCAGATAAGTTGCGTCTTAGTCAGAAATATCTGATCGACACGCTGATCATCAATGGCAGTGAATGTGAACCTTATCTGACCTGTGACGACAGACTGATGCAGGAACAAGGCGATCGCATCATGGGTGGTATCCGTTATCTGCAGCAAATAACGCTGGCCGATAAAGTGTTTATTGGCATTGAGGAGAATAAACCTGCTGCTATCGCTGCGATGGAAACGTTATGTAAAGCAGAAGAAAACATGCACGTTGTTGGTTTGCCGGCACTCTATCCGATGGGTTCCGAAAAACAGCTGATCGAAGCAGTCACAGGTCGTCAGGTACCCAGCGGTAAATTATCTGCTGATGTCGGCGTTCTGGTGCAGAACGTTGCAACCAGCATTGCCATCTTTGAAGCACTGCGTTTTGGCCGCCCGCTGACACATCGTGTTATCACCATCTCTGGTGATGCCGTGGAAGTACCAAGCAACGTATTAGCCCCCATCGGCATGCCGATTTCTGAGATCGTCGCGCAATGCGGTGGTCTGAAATCAACCCCTGCCCGCATTGTGTTAGGCGGCCCAATGATGGGACGTGCCATTACCGATATTCATGCTCCGGTAACGAAAGGTACCAGTGGCGTATTGTTGTTGACCGAAGATGAATTACCAAACCCGAAAGCCAGTGCTTGTGTGCGTTGTGGTCGTTGCATTGGTGCCTGCCCAATGAGCCTGACGCCGCTGGATATGGTCGCTGAGCTGAAAGTCGACAACTTTGATAAAGCGGCAGAAATGGGTGTCATGGATTGTCTGCTTTGCGGTTCTTGCGCTTATGTCTGCCCGGCCGCCATTCCACTCACACAGTATTTCGACTGGGGTAAACAGGAAATCAATAAAATCCGTTTTGCCGAACAAAAAACAACCCGTACTTGTAGCAATAGCGCCGCCAGACGTGAACGCCTAGAACGCGAAGCCGCAGAAAAAGAAGCCGCTAAAGCCGCTAAAGCTGCAACTCGTCGTCCTTCACGTCGTGCCAGTACATCTGCCACTGAGGAGTCAGCATGATGATCTTACGAGCCCCCCATGCCCATGAGGGTATATCCATTAAAAAGGTCATGTTCAAGGTGAACATAGCACTATTTCCAGCTGTGCTATTAGGTGTTATGCAGTTTGGTATGCCGGCTTTGTTCTTGCTGATCACCACCATTGTGAGTGCATTGGTGTGTGAAGTGATTGCGTTTAAATTAAACCCAAAAGCCGAAGGCGAGATTAATGATGGTGCCGCTATACTCACCGCATTGATTTTAGCCATGAGTTTACCGCCTCACGCCCCCCTTTGGTTGGGTGCATTGGGTGCTGCGTTTGCCATTTTCTTAGGCAAACAAGTCTATGGCGGTCTGGATCAAAATCTGTTTAACCCAGCGATGCTGGCTCGTGTCATTTTATTAATTTCATTCCCAGTAGAAATGACGCATTGGATCACACCAAGCGCATTCTATGATGGTGTTTGGTACAAAATGGGGGTTGATGGAGTCTCTGGGGCTACCACTCTGGGTTTAACCAAAGAAGGTGCTCAAACTTCATTTCACTGGCTCTCACATGTGCTCGGCACCAGCAGTGGCAGTTTAGGTGAAACTTCCGCTTTGTTGATGCTTATAGGGGGTGTCTGGCTGATTCAGCAACAGGTGTTTACTTGGCATGTGCCTGTTGCCACGATTGCTGGCTGCTTGATCCCCGGCTCTGCATTATGGTTGAGCGGACATGCGCATATCGCAGAACCACTCGCTCAGTTAACCAGTGGCGGTTTATTAATGTGTGCTTTCTTCATTGCCACTGACCCCGTTACCACGCCAACCAGTAATCGCGGCAAACTGATCTTTGGTGCCGGAACCGGCTTCCTGATCTTTGTTATTCGCTCATTCGGAAACTTCCCGGAAGGGGTGGCGTTTTCCATCCTGATCATGAATGCCGTCACCCCATTGATTGATCAATACACTCGTCCTCGTATGTATGGTTATGGTCTGAAAACGGAGGAAAAATAATGAATCAATCCGTCACACTGCCAGTCAGAGAACAGCCTTTCTATCAGGCATTTCTCCTTAGCTTATTTGCATTATTTGTTTGTGGTGCTGTTGCTGCATTTTCGGCCATGACAAAAGAGTCTATTGCAGCCAGAAATATTGAAGATACACAGCGTCAGCTCGTGCAGGTTTTACCTCAATCCCTTTATGACAATGTGCCAAGCACTGAAGAAATTACCGTCACAATGGATGGTAAACCCGTTCATTTTTTCCGGGCACGTAAAGGTGGTGTCGGTTCAGGGGTTGCGTTGTTTGCCGAAACCACCGGCTATTCAGGCGTTATTCGCTTATTACTGGGCATTGATGAAAATGGCACATTGACCGGTGTTCGTGTATTAAGCCACACAGAAACACCCGGCTTAGGTGACAACATTGATCTCAGCAAAAGCAATTGGGTACTGAATTTTAATGGCAAATCACTTCAACAACCCGATGAAAAAGGGTGGCATGTCAAGAAAGATGGTGGCCAGTTTGATTCATTTACTGGGGCAACAATCACACCTCGCGGTGTGGTGAAAGGCGTGCATGAAGCATTGCAATTATTCCAACGCCACCAGAACGAATTTCTGGATCGTAAAGGGAGCTAATTTATGAGCAGTAAAAATGTATTTACGGATGGGCTGTGGAAAGACAATGTCATATTCACGCAATTATTGGCACTTTGCCCACTCATGGCCGTTACCACAACCGCAACCAATGGCTTAGGCATGGGCGCGGTCACCACCTTGGTGTTGGTGGCTTCCAACCTATTGGTTTCATTGATCCGATCCATTGTGCCGAATCAGATCCGTATTCCTATTTTCACGCTGTTAATCGCCGCTTTGGTGACATTAGTTGATTTAGGCATGAATGCTTGGATGCATGATCTGCATAAAGTATTGGGATTGTTCATCGCGCTGATCGTAGTAAACTGCGCCATCCTTGGTCGAGCTGAAGCCTACGCCATGAAAAATCCACCGATCCTAGCCATGTTAGATGGTTTAGGCATGGGATTAGGTTTCACTTTATCCATGACTATTATGGGCGGGTGTCGCGAAATCATTGGCAGCGGCACACTCTTTTCTGGTGCTTCGCTGTTATTAGGCCCGCACTTCAAATTTATGGAACTGCATGTATTGCCTGGCTATCACGGTTTTCTGCTCATGCTCTTGCCACCTGGCGGGTTCATCATGATGGGTTTCTTGTTATGTGCAATTCGTCTGAGTAAACGCTTGCTCGCTGGTAAAAATGCACCAGTGACAACAACGCCAGCAACTGAGGGAGGTTGCCACGTATGAAAATAAGTGTCGCTCATGCTCGTGGAGCAAAAGGCAACTGGTATCAGCTCGACTTACCGGAACCGGTGACTGCACAAGAAGCATTACATGCCTCCCCTGTGTTTCAGCATTATCCAGACTTGGATTTAGCGACACACCGGATTGGGATTTTTGGCAAATTCTGCACCGCAGAAACCTTATTAAAAGAAGGCGATCGAGTAGAAATTTATCTACCCGTTACACGTCAAGCGGATGAAGATGAGGATGACGATTAATATCGCCCTCATGCCGTTATCATTTCATATTTTGGCTTTAAACAATTAATCGACAATTGCACACAGATCCAGACAAGGATGAATCGATCATGAAAAAATTGACTGCTTCCAGAAATATCTCATCGTGGTTATTTCTATTAAGCGCGTTACTGGTGCCCACATTAGCCTTTGCTTCTGATGGCAACATGTTAACTATTGCAGGGATCAGACTGGAGTTTGTGCTCTTCGCCGCGACGTTGTTAGGGGTTGCGCTATTTCACAATTACACCATGTGGGTCTCGCTGACTGGTTTAGCGGCTATATTGATCAGCAAATATGCCTTTTTGAATGATTTCTCTTTTGCTTTACACATTTTAGGTGGTGAAGGGCATGAAGGTGAATGGCGCGTGTTGCTCAACCTGCTTGGTCTGTTGTTTGGTTTTGCCATTTTGGCGAAACACTTTGAAGAGTCAGAATTACCTAAAATCTTACCGAAATATTTACCTGATGATTGGAAAGGTGGTTTTGTCTTGCTGATCATGATTTTCGTGATCAGTGCCTTCCTCGACAATATTGCTGCGGCGATGATTGGTGGTGCCATTGCGTTTGTCGTCTTTAATAAACGCGTGCATGTCGGTTATCTTGCCGCGATTGTCGCCGCCAGTAATGCCGGTGGTTCAGGCTCAGTGGTCGGTGACACTACCACAACACTGATGTGGATCGACGGCGTCAATCCACTGCATGTGTTACATGCTTATGTTGCGGCAGGCACTGCACTGGTTTTATTTGGTGTTATCGCTTCTTTCCAACAAGACAAATATCAACGCATTGTGAAAGATGCACAAGCAGGGATTGTGGTTGAGTGGAAAAAACTGGGAGTGGTCGCATTAATTTTGATCTGTGCCATCATCACAAATTACGCGTTCGATTTCCCGGCGCTGGGCGTTTGGGTCGCTATATTGATTGGTGCATTGATCGTTAAAACCCCTTGGGATGAATTAAAAAATGCCTTGGGTGGCACAGTCTTCTTGATGGGCTTGGTTACCTGCGCATCACTCATGCCGGTTGATGAATTACCTAAAGCCTCTTGGGTCACCACCTTCTTCTTAGGTTTTGTTTCCGCCGTGTTTGATAACATTCCATTGACCAAACTGTGTCTGGAGCAAGGTGGCTATGACTGGGGTGTATTAGCTTATGCCGTCGGTTTTGGTGGTTCTATGTTGTGGTTCGGTTCATCTGCGGGTGTGGCACTTTCCAATATGTATCCGGAAGCGCGTTCTGCCGTAAGCTGGTTACGTCAAGGCTGGCATGTCGCTGCATCGTATGTGATTGGTTTCTTCGTTTTGCTGGCATTATCTGGTTGGGCACCTCATGCGCCGCATAAAGCATCACAAGAAAACATCGTAAAACAAGAAACTGCTGTAAAACCGAATGCTTAAACCAGCAGCTCGTGATTGATTGTAAAAAAGACCACCCTTGCGGTGGTCTTTTTTTTGCGGTTTTGTCGCAGATTGTTCGATTCATCACAAGCCAAACCCAACAATGAAAAACAAAAACATATATATATCAACAAGTTAAATAAAATAACTCACGGCATTGTTCATGCATTATATAACTCAACACCGTATTCAAGGAGAGACACCATGGCTAAAGTCGGCATTTTCTTCGGAAGTGACACAGGTAAAACCCGTAAAGTTGCGAAACTGATCCAAGACGCATTTGGTAGTGATGAAGTAGCCGCTCCAGTGAACATCAACAAAGCTAGTATTGATGATCTGTTGGGTTACGAATACCTGATTTTAGGCACACCAACTCTGGGTGATGGTGCCTTGCCAGGCTTAGATTGTGACTGCCAGGCAGAAAGCTGGGCTGAGTTTGTACCTGATTTGGAAGCAGCCGATCTAAGCGGTAAAAAAGTAGCACTGTTCGGTTTAGGTGATCAGGCCAGCTATGGTGATGCATTCGTCGATGCATTAGGTGAATTATATGATGTGGTGTCTGAAGCCGGTGCGTCTGTAGTGGGTTTCTGGCCTAACGAAGGTTATGAATTTAACAGTTCTAATGCGTTGGATGGCGACGATTTTGTTGGTTTGGTTATCGACCAAGACAACCAATCAAGCCTGACCGCAGAACGCGTTAAAACTTGGGTTTCCACCCTGAAAACTGAATTTGCAATCTGATACTCCGTTCTACTACTCGTCAAGTTTTGAGCCGCAGAATCCTGCACCTGCGGCTCCTTTTTTTGCCTTACCGCATCCGTTCTGCTGCCCTCTGTTTTACACGGCCACCCTGTTTGACGCATAATTACGCTCTCTTCTGACTCCATGGGCTTCTTTCCCAATGGCACATTTGAAACAACACATTGGTTTGTGGCAAGGCACCGGTTTACTGATTTCCACCTTGCTCGGCTCCGGCGTTTTTATTGTTCCAGCCATGACAGCCAGTCTGGCAGGAAGCTGGTCGTTACTGGCTTGGGTATTAATGGGTGCGCTGATCTTGCCTATCGTTTTTACGTTTGCCTCGTTAGGTAAACGTTACCCCGATGCCGGTGGTACCGCTTTTTTTGTTGAACAAGCATTTGGCGAACGCGCTGCTGATGCCATCAGCTGGTTATTTTTGTCCGTGATTATGATTGGCCCACCAGTGGTGATCGTCACTGCCACCGGTTATTTGTGCCAAACATTTGGTCTGCCGGAAAGCCAACATGGCATCTGGCAATTTCTGCTATTAGGCAGCATGCTGGGGCTGAATTTACTGAATATGAAAACAGCGGCGTGGATCCAAAGTTTTATCAGCTTTGGCATCTGCTGCACGCTGTTGTTAGCGGTGGGGTTATACCTTTACGGCCATCCAGTCAGTTTACCGGCCACCGATTTTTCACTGACCAATCTGGCGCAAGCAACCGGGCTGATTTTCTGGTGTTTCGTCGGCATCGAAGCGATTGCCCACCTAAGTGGCGAATTTCATCACCCAGAGCGTGATTTCCCGCGAGTCGTGATGCTGGGTATGCTCATCGCGTTGGTGTTATATCTGTGCCTGAGCACCGTGCTGCTTTCATCCGGTTTTTATGGCAATGAAGCACAAAATCTGACCTCAATTATTCAGTTGATGAGCTCTCTCACCGGCCAGACCGGCCATCTGCTGATCGGCTTATTTGGTCTGATGACCTGTTTTATCGCGGTTAATCTCTATATCACCAGCTTTTCGCGCCTGTTTTACAGCATGGCAGAACGCGGGCAGATCCATGCCTGGGCCGGAAAACTCAATCGTTACGGCGCCCCCACCAATGGTCTGTTGATCACCTGCGGGCTTATTGCCATCACTCTATTACTACGAATGAGTGTGCATTTACCGCTTGATGGATTGATCGGTTATGCCAATGGCGTATTTGTATTGATCTACCTTTCGGCTGCGTTGTCGGGTTTGAAACTACTGCCGGGGAAAGAACGCAAACTGGCTATTATGGCAACAGCCGTTTGTCTGCTGGTGGCCGCATCACTGGCACTGCATACGCTGTATGCCGCGGCAGTATTGGGTGCTTGTTTACTACACAAGCGCCATCCGCAAGCTGATAACCAGAAGTAGTTTTAGTAATTAACGAAACTTGGCTTTCGTGTTAAGAACGTTTACTGCAATGCCAATCAACCTCGTTTTGAGGCTGTTTTGTACAGCACCCCTACTCTATTCGTACGAGGCTCCTTGCATGTTAGTAGGAATATCGAATTGACTATCCGATGACTTAACGACATGCTGCCCGCAATAAAATTACCGGTAGTTTGCAGTAACTAATGACAATCAGTACCTCGCTTTGGTTTGTGTACCATTCCATTATTTATGCTGGAATTTGTGGCCTGCTGCTGACCTTGGTGCCGCATCTGCGCTTACACAAACGCACGTTGTGGATCTACTGGATCCTCAACCTGCTGATTTTCAGTATTTGGCTAATCTCGCAATTTTCTGAGCAAAACTGGCTGGTCACCTCCACACCGCTACGCTGGATCATCGCATTGTGGCTCAATGCATCAATGGCTTATGTCGCTATTGGTGGCGGCTTTACCGTATTACGTGTATTGCTGCGGGTGGCGCGGCGAAAATTGAGCGCTCACTTCTGGCATCAGCCAAATGCCATCTTGCTGCCGTTGGTCTGGATGTTATCTGCGTTCGGTGTTTATGAGGCGATGTCAGCACCGCTGTTGCGCCATTATGATGTCTATCTGGAACAACTTCCCGCTGAGTTAGATGGGTTTAAAATTGCGCAAATCACGGATAGCCATGTCGGCGATTTTGTGGGTAGTCGTGAATTGGCCAACTCCGTTAGCCGACTAAATGCTACAAACCCTGATTTACTGGTCATGACCGGTGATTTACTCGATGACGAACGCCAGTTAGACAGCGCCTTTGCCGCCCTCACCCACGCCAATGCGCCGATGGGTGTGGTTGCCATTCTGGGAAATCATGAGAAATATCATGGTCTGCCAACTATTTTGCAAAAATACAAAACCGAAGCAACACAGACTAATTTACGTCTGTTAGTTGATGAAAATATCACGCTGAATTATCACGGAGCCGAATTTCAGATCGTCGGGGTCGATTATCCCATTCTGCCGGATAGCCGGCGCCGTATGGCTGAAACAGCTAAGCTGGATTACATGCAACGTTCGGCAGATAAAGCATTCCACGGCGTGAAACCCAGCGAGTGGATTTTATGCCTGACGCATCATCCGGACTTTTTTGATCTCGCGGCAGCAAATCATGCGGGCCTGAGTTTGGCCGGACATACCCACGGCGGGCAGGTCTTACCATTGGGTTACACGGTCGGCAGATTGTGGTTTAACTATCTGAAAGGCTGGTATCAGCTGCCTTCAAGTCAGTTGTTTGTCTCGGTAGGTATGGGGCATGTTTGGCCTTACCGTTTAGGTGTGCCACCCGAAATAGTGACCTTTACGCTGCACCGCAAAATATAATACCCAAAGTAATTGACGTTGCGGCAAGGCGACAAGGAAACGAATCCCCATGAACATAGAAATGCTATGTGATTGGGGTGAGTGAACGCCGTCAACGATGCGGCAACTTCAAGTACGAAGGGTATGGAGGCATTACGCCTCCTGTTGCATTAACCAGGTCAGCCACTGTTTTTGCAGTTTTTTCTTCGCTTGTTGTAACTGTGCCTCGATAATTTTTGGCACCGCTTCACTGAGTGGCATCGGAGCCGCAGCGTGGATTTTTTCACACCACAGCAGATGAAAGCCCATCGGGCTACGGGTGATCTGACTAAACCCACGCTCTGGCAGCTGAAACAACACTGCATCCAATTCTGGATACAGCTGCCCCGCTTTTACCAAACCAATTTTGCCTTCATTGACGGCCGTTGGACATTCCGAATAACGCATCGCTAAATCGGCAAATTTCCCCGGCGAACTGATCAACTGACTACGAATATTCTGTAACCGTGAATAAGATGTTTCCTCGTAGTTGTCAGGGTTGGTATCGTCAATAGTGATCAAGATATGCCGCACCAAACGACGTTCCGGTTGTAGAAATTGGCGCGGATGATCCAGATACCACGATTTAGCCGCTTCTTCCGTCAGCGGTTTGATATTCTCAACCACTTTGTCCATCACCTGCGACACCAACAGCTCACGCCGCAACGCCTCTTTCAGACTTGGCAGATCCAGCTTTACCGTGGCCATTGAGGCTTTCCAGGACTCTTCATCCGGATAAGCTTTTTTAACCTCTTCCAGTGCCGCATTCAGATCGGCGGCTGACACAGACATTTCTGCCTGTGCCGCGTAATCAAGAATTCGCGCTTCCATCGCCAATTGGTGATCGAGCATTTTTGCCAGCTGGCTTTGTTCATCCGCCGACAAGTCTGCGGGCACTTTACCGAAATGCTGAGTTGCCAGTTTTAAGGTTGGATATGCTTGCCAATTCAGCATGCCGCCTCCTCAGCCGACTCTACCTCCGGCGGCCAGCAAATGGCCGATAACGGCACCAGTAACATACGATCCTGAAACAGTACTTCATACATGATCGGGTCCATATCCCGACGCACCGACATCACCTGCCCGCGGGAGCCGGCTTCAGCTATCACTTCGCCTTTGATGGCCAAATGATTCACGGCGTTGATCCAATCGCCGAATTCGAATTCACTTTCCACCCAGGGTTCATCGGCTGAAATCAGCTCTTGGCTGCGACAACCGACAATGATGTCTTCTTCGATGAAATGAACCTGATAAATCAACTGATCTTGCAGGAACACCCCCACATCGCGGACATAACCACAGCTACCTTTACGCACGATCAGATCGCCACGTTGTTTACCTGGGAAAGTGCCATCATCACGAATGGTGCGCACCACACGCACGACTTCACCATAGTCATATTCAGGTTTCATAACAGCACCTCCTGCAATTTAGACATGGCGACAAAACTCGGCGTTAAACGGTTATACACACCCAGCGTGGAATTCGATTTGACATCCTGATGATGGAAATTCCGGTAGCTTTCTGCCAGCAAAGTTTTCGCTAACAGAAAGCGATCTTGTTCGTTCATACAACGTTCTGAGTTGGCATTTTTAATCTGCTGATTAAAGTGATGCATGATATGCAGTCGTTTACTGCGCACCTGTGCTGCTTCATACGGAATACCGAAAAAATCCAGAAAGGCTTCTGCACTTTCTAACTCTTCAATACCATCCAGTGAGGTAAACCAATCCATAAAGACTCCTTGGCCTGCATTACAAGGCAACACGTTGGGGGGAATTAAACAAACGCTGATAAACCCAGCGTAATTCTGATTCAGTCGGGTTTCGTTTCGCCCGCTCGGCAAAATGGCGGATCTGCTCCAGCACCATGTCGATCTGTTCGTTGGCCAGCTGATAACCTAAGCCTGCAAACACCGATCGCACCGAATTGCGACCGGAATGTTTGCCCAGCACCAGCTTGTGTTCACGACCTAAACTGGCGGGGTCAACCCCCTGATAGTTGTTTTTGTCTTTCAGTAAACCATCGACATGCACACCGGATTCATGCGTAAAAGCATATTCACCGACCAGTGATTTTTGCTGCGCAATTTCACGGCCAGCCGCTTTTGCCACCAGCGAACAAAGTGCCGGTAAACGATGGCTTTGAATGCCGGATTCGATGTTAAAACACTGTTTAAGCGCCATTACCACCTCTTCCAGCGGTGCATTTCCGGCCCGTTCACCCAAACCAATGACGGTGGTATTGGCGTGGGTGGCACCGGCACGGAAAGCAGCTAAGGTGTTGGCAGTCGCCAGACCCAGATCATCATGCGCATGCATTTCCAGCTGCAACGGCCAATACTGACGCAGGGCACGGATGCGATCGTAGGTGGTAAACGGATCGAGAATGCCGACCGTATCGGCATATCGCAGACGTTCTGCACCGGTACGTAATGCTAAATCAGCCACGATGCGCAAATCGCCCAGTGTGGCGCGCGAGGCATCTTCACAACCAATACAGACTCGCAGCCCTAAAGATTTCGCCAGAGACACATGCTCGGCTAACTCTAACAACACCTGATCACGGGAACGCGCCAGTTTGTGTTCTATCATCTGTGCTGACACCGGAATGGAAATATCCACCCAGTTCATGCCTAATGCTGCGGCCTGACGAATATCAGTGGCATGCATCCGGCACCAAACCATCAGTGTGGCATCAGGTAAAGCCTGACGTAATGCGCCAATTCGGCGGCACTCATCCAGCCCCATCGCCGGAATACCCACTTCCAGTTCCTTAACGCCGATCTCCCACAATTGACGGGCGATAGCGATCTTCTCATCCTGAGTAAACGCCACCCCAGCGGACTGTTCACCATCGCGTAGCGTGGTGTCATTGATGATCAGGGATGGTTTCTGAAATGTGGTTTTTCGGGCCATAATGCACCTCCTGCATAACAGGATTCAGCAATTCCCATTCCCAAATTAAGATATTGATTTTTAAGATTTATTTAATTGAGAGACGCGTCAATATTGAAACATACTGACGGGTTTGTTGCAGATACGACAAAAAAGGGATGCCTGCTGGCATCCCTTCATGATCACGCAAATCTATTACTGGTTAATGACCACGCTATCACCTGAGCTATCGCCTAAGGTACGACATTTATAGCGATAACCAAACCAATTCAGCACTAGCCAGACTGGCACCAGCTCCACCGCAATGGTTTCACCACTGATATACAACAGCACCAGCAGCAACCCCATAAATGCCAAACATACGTAGTTGGTAAACGGGCTCCAGAACGCCTTAAACACGGGTGTAACACCTTCACGATTTTTCGCGGCACGGAATTTCAGATGTGCCAGACTAATCATGCCCCAGTTAATAAGCAGTGCAGCTACGACCAGTGACATCAAAATACCAAATGCCTTGCCTGGTAACAGGTAGTTAATGACGACACACAGCAATGTCACCAATGCCGACAACAGGATCGCTGGCACCGGCACGCCACGCTTGTCAACTTTACCCAGAATACGCGGCGCATTGCCCTGCTGTGCCAGACCATGCAACATGCGGCTGTTGCAATACACACCACTGTTGTAAACCGACAATGCGGCTGTCAGTACGACAATATTCAGAATGTTCGCTGTGCCACTCTCGCCCAATGCCGAGAAGATCAATACAAATGGGCTACCACCTTCCGCCAGTTGGCTCCAAGGAAACAAAGACAACAACACAGCCAACGCGCCGATGTAAAAAATCAGAATACGGTAAATAACCTGATTTACAGCCTGCGGAATGCTTTTACGTGGGTTATCCGCTTCTGCTGCAGTGATCCCCACCAGCTCGAGACCACCAAACGAAAACATAATGATCGCCAGTGACATGATCACACCATGCCAGCCGTTTGGCATAAACCCGCCCAGCGCCCACAGGTTACTGACTTTCGCCTGTTCGCCGCCATTACCACTCAGCAATAACCAGCCACCAAACAAAATCATCCCGACAATCGCGACCACCTTGATGATGGCAAACCAGAACTCCATTTCACCGAAGAACTTCACATTAGTCAGGTTGATGGCATTGATAATGACGAAAAAGGCCAGTGCCGAGACCCAGGTTGGCAACTCAGGCCACCAGTACTGCACATAAATGCCGACGGCTGACAACTCGGCCATACCCACCAGCACATATAAAACCCAGTAGTTCCATCCAGACAGGAAACCAGGAAAATCGCCCCAGTATTTATACGCAAAATGGCTGAATGAACCTGATACC
>JAYSBB010000002.1:0-62655 GCA_041915645.1 Tolumonas sp. | reverse complement strand
ATGGGCTTTGTTATATATATCAAAGAACGCGAAAAAATCGCAACAAAGAAAATCTAAGAAAAATAGGACCTTAGACGGAATTTTTGAAATGCTTAATTCTTAAGGTCCAGTCTATGAATACCTACTACAAACTGAAACCCACTGGTGTTCAGTTGCTCAATGTCAGCACACTGAGCACTATTTCTGGCAATGTGAACAGCCTGTATTGCGGCGGCAATCTAAGCGCTGCAGGTGTCTACCTCTACAACAGCGACAATATCACCCCACCTTATTTGGGGATCGATTATGACCCCGCTAATGGTGGTCCGGTAGAAACATCGTTAGTGTCTACCACAAACAATGTTAGTTCTTATCAACTGAACTATGTAGAACCTGGCACCTATGATGTCGTGCTAGTCTGCAATGCTGCAAACGATACGCTGACCGATAATGGTAATGAAAGCACGTTTGCTCCCAATGTTGCCGAAGCACATACCGGCGTCGTGGCACCCAGCACTTCTGGCTCTACCACCATCACAAACGACTTTGTTACACCCTAGCACGTTTGTCTCCGGCCAGTTTTTACTGGCCGGTCTTTCTACCAATTCAGCGTTGTTAATACCTCAACAACCGCTTCTATTTCTTGCTGAACTTCCACGGTAAAACGCGCATGTTTCGGGCTATCGATATCCAGCACTGCCACGACGTTATCATTAACGATGATCGGCACCACTAATTCGGAATTACTGGCGCCATCGCAAGCGATATGACCGGGGAAGGCATGCACATCATCAATCCGCTGCGTCTCGCGTGTCGCAACCGCCGTGCCACACACACCGCGACCAACAGGAATACGGATGCAGGCGACTTTACCCTGAAACGGCCCCAGCACTAATTCACTATCACGCATGATGTAAAAGCCCACCCAATTGATATCAGACAGGTGTTGGTTCAGTAACGCGCTGACATTCGATAAGTTGGCAATTAAATCTGGTTCACCACTGACTAAACCAGAAACCTGTTGAACGATCTCACCTTGTAATTGCTGCATGTTGTTCACTCAAAAAAATCACTAAGAAAGCATAATGCCTGAAAAAGAAGAAACCAGCAGTCTTTGCAGAAAGCTGGTTTCTATTATGCTGAAAATTTATAAATAATCAGTTCAATTTGCTATCTAATGTCGCCATAACCGCATCAGGCGCTTGCTGATAATCATGCAAGCCTTTCGCGCGTAATTTACAAGCCGGGCATTCGCCACAACCATCACCAATCACGCCGTTATAGCAAGTCAGGGTTTTCTGCCGCACATAGTCTAGACGACCAATTTTATCCGCCAGAGCCCAGGTTTCCGCTTTGTTAAGCCACATTAGTGGGGTTTCAAACTTAACATCACGTTCCATACCCAGCTTAACCGCATGATTTAGCGCTTTAACAAACTCATCGCGGCAATCAGGGTAACCGGAGAAATCGGTCTCACAAACACCCGTGATCACGGTGTCAGCACCCACCTGATAAGCATAAATCGCCGCTAAGGTCAGAAATAGAATATTACGGCCCGGTACAAACGTATTCGGCAGACCATTTTCCTGCAGATCATTACTGACCGGGATCGCATCACGTGTCAGCGCGGAAACGGCCAGCTCATTGAGCAGACCGACATCCAGCACTTTGTGTGCAGCTAAACCTAAATCAGCCGCGATCTGACGGGCGACTTCAATTTCCTGCACATGACGCTGACCATAATCAAAGGTGATCGCATGCACTTCATCATATTGCTGCACAGCATAGAGTAGGCAGGTCGTGCTATCTTGCCCACCACTGAACACTACTACAGCTTTACGTTTAGTCTGGTTCATGATCAACGACCTGTTTTACCTGCACGGGTAATACGCTGACGGTTATTGGCATTCGGGCGTGCTTTACGTGGTTCGCCATCACGAAGACGCTGACGGGCATTTTCCCAGCTCACATCGTCATCACGCTGGCTTTTCACGGGCGCAGCAGCACGTGGAGCTTTAGTGCGTGGAATTGTTGGGGTTTCACCAACCACTTCCTCGCCTTGCAAAATACTCCGTTCGCGGTGACGACGTACCGCACGGCGGATCTGTGCAGCTTGTTTAAACTCACTGCGACGATCATCAGCACCAAACACTTTACTGCGCTCTTCCGGCGGTAACCCCACCATCTTACGCAGATAGTTCACTTGTGGCAGTTCTAACTCAGCCCAGCCACCGCGTGGTAAGGTTTTGTCCAGTTTGATGTCACCATAACGAATACGCATCAGACGGCTAACCTGCACTTCCAGTGATTCCCACAAACGGCGAACTTCACGGTTACGGCCTTCACACAGAGTCACGTTGTACCACTGGTTCAAGCCCTCACCGCCACCAGCAGTAATTTTATCAAATTTCGCCGGGCCATCTTCCAGTTGCACGCCATGACGTAACTTCTGCAACATGCCTTCGGTCACTTCACCGAACACACGCACCGCATATTCACGTTCAACTTCGTGACTTGGGTGCATCAGACGGTTCGCTAATTCACCATCAGTGGTAAACAGCAACAGGCCTGATGTGTTGACGTCCAGACGACCAACGGCCACCCAACGTGAATCTTTAATGCGCGGCAGACGGTCAAACACCGTCGGACGGCCTTCCGGATCATGACGGGTACATACTTCCCCTTCTGGCTTGTGATAAGCCAGCACGCGACAGATCACATCTGTTACCGATGGTACGGTAATTTGATGACCATCAACGCGAATTGCAGCGCTCGCGTCTACACGATCGCCCAGTGTCGCTATTTTGCCGTTCACACTGACACGGCCTTCACTAATCACTGTCTCCATCTCACGACGGGAACCAACACCCGCTCGAGCCAGTACTTTTTGCAGTTTTTCGCTCATGCTTTGCCTCAATCATTCAAACGGTGTCGGATCTCCGGCACCGAAGCGTACTACTTTAGGCTCATCATCCGAGAAATCGATAACGGTGGTCGGCTGTGCGCCTTGCGTTCCGCCATCAATAATCAGATCAACGACTTTTTCCAGCTGTCCACGGAACTCTTCCGGATCCGCTTCTGCCAACACCTGACCAGGAAGGATCAAGGTGCTGGACATTAATGGTTCACCCAACTCGGTTAACAACGCTTGGGCAATGTTATTGGTCGGTACACGGATACCGATCGTTTTCTTTTTTTCGTTCATCAAGCGACGTGGTACTTCTTTGGTCGCTTTCAGAATAAAAGTATAGGCGCCGGGTGTATTATTTTTAATCAGGCGGAAGGCGGTGTTATCAATTTTGGCATACACCGACAACTCCGAAAGATCGTTACACAACAACGTAAAATTATGCTCATCTTCCAACTGACGAATGCGACAGATTTTTTCCAACGCACTCTTATCGCCCATCATGCAACCCAGTGCATAACCGGAATCGGTGGGATAAACGATCACACCGCCTTGACGCAAAATGCCCACCGCCTGAGAGATCAGACGCGTTTGTGGGTTAACCGGATGAACAACAAAAAATTGACTCATAATTCCTCCCCTTGCGGGACGTCAGGAAATGCAGAAAAAACATGCCAGACGGGCGTCACATCCTTGGGGAGCCACAAGTTTTTACCTAACTCAACCCAAGGTAGCGGTGTATGAAAATCTGAGCCAACCGATGCCATAAATCCGTAATTGCGGCAATACTGACCCAGCGTTGACCGCTCATGCGGACTTTGCTGACATAAACTCACTTCGATGGCATCGCCACCAGCTTCTTTAAATAATACCAGAAGACGTTTCAGCCACTTAGTAGAAAGTTTATAACGGCCAGGGTGCGCCAACACAGCAACACCGCCAGCGGCATGAATAGCCGTAACGACCTCTTCAATACTGGCCCAGTGATGCGGCACATACGCCCGCGCGCCCCGCGACAGATAACGGTCAAAGGCATTCTGCATGGTTTTGCAATGTTTTTGCTCAACCAGATAGTGGGCAAAATGCGAACGTGTCAGCATGCCGCCGTTAGCCAGCACAACCGCCCCTTCATAACAACCGGGGAGCTTATTTTTTTCCAGACGATGCCCTATCTCGACACCGCGGGCTGTGCGAGCCTCTGATTGATTCTCGAGCAACGCTAACAATGCCGGGCTTTGGGTATCAACCTGCAACCCCACCACATGCACTTCGATGGCATCCCAAGTGCAGGATATTTCCACACCGGGGAGTAAATGTAAGGGTAAAGCATCGGCATCAATCGCCGCCTGCGCGATCGCGATACCGTCTACCGTATCGTGATCGGTCAATGCCAGAACATTCACGCCTTTTTCAACTGCACGAGCAACCAGCTCTGCCGGCGATAAATGGCCATCCGAACAGGTAGAGTGACTGTGTAAATCTATTCGCATTCACGTTCTCGTGGTTCAATTGCAAAAAGGAACTTGACAAACAGCTGTCAATATCGTTTAACTGTAACCACTTTAACTGAACTTGGTTTTGAAAATGTCAAATATCCTAACCCAAACCTTTCGTTGGTGGTGGCACACTCCTTAAAGCGGGTGTGGGGTTTCGGCTATTTTCAAAAATAAAGCAGACAGAATTCCCAATAAGGCCCGCTAGCATAGCGGGTCTTTTTTTTATACGCAAAATATTACATGGACGATCAAATGATTCAGCGACATAAACAGACATGGCGATGGCAAAAAAGCTGATTAACCAATTGTTAACCATCATTTTTTGTCTTTAGGAGTAACGTCATGCAATTATCAAACGCGGGAGTACAACTATGAGCCCTTCTCTCCCAACCGGCCAACGTCTCACACTGCGTGAGAAAGCTCATTATGTCGCTGATCCATTAGAACTGTTTACCCAACTGACCGAACCGGCAGATAACAGCCTGCTGCTGGAGTCAGCCGAGATCGATACCAAAACTGGTACACAGAGCATGTTATTAATTGATGCCTGTGTGCGTATGGTCTGCCAAGGCCACACCGTTACAGCCACCGCGCTGAACAGTAACGGCGAAGCCGTGCTGAATTTGCTGGCCTCAACGCTACCCGATAGTGTCAACAAGCAACGGGAAGCCAATCAGTTACAGCTGGTTTTCCCTGAAAACACCGATATTCAGGATGAGGACAGCCGCCTGAAAGCACTGTCCGTATTAGACAGCCTGCGCACGTTGCTGACTCACAGCGTTGATGCCGAAGCAGTGAGTCTATTTTTGGGTGGCATATTCGCTTATGATCTGATTGCTAATTTTGAACGTCTGCCAAACGTGCCAGACAGCGACAATACCTGCCCTGATTTTTGTTTCTATGTAGCAGAAACGCTGATCCACATCGATCACATTCATAAAACTACCCATCTGCAGGCCGCTTTATTTGGTGGTGAATCAGGCGCTCATGAACTGCCTCGCCTGCAACACCGTCTGGCCAGCCTGAAAGAGTATTGCAACCATTTCCGCGCCAGCACTGTGTCCAAAAAAGAGACACTACCATCACAGTTAAATGTCGATAAGAGTGATAAAACCTACTGTGCCGATGTCGAAAAGCTGAAAGGCAATATCCGTAAAGGCGATATCTTCCAAGTCGTGCCATCGCGTTGCTTTAGCCTGCCGTGCCCGCAACCGCTGATCGCTTACCGCGAACTGAAACGCACCAACCCAAGCCCGTATATGTTCTACATGAACGATCAGGATTTCACCCTGTTTGGTGCCTCACCAGAAAGTGCCGTGAAATTCGAACATAAGAGCCGTCAGGTGGAAATGTACCCGATTGCTGGTACGCGTCGTCGCGGTCTGAATGCCGATGGCTCGATCAATCTGGATCTGGACGGCCGTTTAGAGTTGGAGCTGCGCCAAGATACCAAAGAGACCGCCGAACATATGATGCTGGTTGATCTGGCGCGTAACGACATTGCCCGCATCAGCGAACCCGGTAGCCGTTATGTCAAAGATCTGCTGAAAGTCGATCGCTACAGCCATGTGATGCACTTAGTGTCACGCGTCGTTGGCACACTGCGTCACGATCTGGATGCCTTGCACGCTTATCAAGCCTGCATGAACATGGGCACACTGACTGGCGCGCCGAAAATCCGCGCATCAGAGTTGATCCGTGAAGTGGAACAAAAACGCCGTGGCAGCTACGGTGGTGCGGTAGGTTATCTGAACAGCGATGGCGATATGGATACCTGCATCGTGATCCGCTCAGCGTTTGTAAAAAATGGCATTGCGTATGTGCAAGCCGGTGCTGGCGTAGTATTTGATTCCAAACCACAGGCCGAAGCTGATGAAACTCGTGGTAAAGCGGCAGCAGTATTAAATGCCATTGCACTGGCACACGGCACCACTCTGGCAGCAATCACTGCCCAAGCCTCACAAGCAGCACAAATGCACAAGGAGGCCGCTCATGGCTAACACCATTTTCCTGTTAGATAACTTCGACTCATTTACTTACAACTTGGTCGATCAGTTTCGCAGCCTTGGGCACAGCGTAAAGATTTATCGTAATAATCTGCCAGCACAGCAGATCTTCGATCAAATCATGGCTAGTTCCGATAATCCGGTGCTGGTGCTTTCTCCCGGCCCCGGTGCACCGCACGAAGCCGGTTGTATGATTGAACTGATCGGTTTATGTCGTGGTAAAGTGCCGATCATTGGCATCTGCCTTGGTCATCAGGCGATCTGCGAATATTACGGCGGCACCGTAGGCTCTGCCGGCGAGTTCGTTCATGGTAAAGTATCGAAAATAGAACATAGTGGTAAAGATATGTTCGCAGGAATGAGTCAGCCACTACCGGTCGCACGTTACCATTCACTGGTCGCGACCTATGTGCCGGATGACCTGGAAGTCATTGCTCGTTTCGGCGAAATGCCGATGGCCGTATTACACCGCGCCGATCGCGTGATGGGCTTCCAGTTCCACCCTGAGTCAATCATGACGACAGAAGGTGCGCAACTGCTGACACAGAGTCTGGCCTTTATCACTGCCACAGACAAGGAGGTCTGATCATGACAGTTTCTCTGGAAGGGTTATACCGTGGTGAGTCATTAACCAGCATTGAAAGTGAACAACTGTTTGGTGAAGTCTTACGTGGCGAGATGGACCCGCTCGTGCTCTCTTCATTGTTGACCGCACTGAAAGTCAAAGGCGAAAGCCCGTCTGAAATCGTGGGTGCCGCCAAAGCGCTGATTGCGGCCGCCAAACCATTCCCACGTCCGGATTATGAATTCTGCGATATCGTCGGTACCGGTGGTGATGGTTTGCATACCATTAATATCTCCACCACTGCCGCGATTGTTGGCGCCACCTGTGGCATTAAAGTCGCCAAACATGGCAATCGCAGCGTGTCATCCAAAACCGGCTCCTCTGATTTGCTGGATAAGCTCGGTATCAAGCTGGATATGAGCCCGGAGACTGCGCGGCATTGTCTGGATGAAGCGAATATCTGTTTCCTGTTTGCACCGCAATATCACAGCGGGATGCGTTTCGCCGCTCCCGTTCGTCAGGCATTAAAAACCCGCACCATCTTTAATGTGCTCGGCCCCTTGATCAACCCAGCCCGCCCAACCTATCAGCTCATGGGCGTCTATTCCGAGCAGTTGCTGGAACCGATCGCCGAAACATTGCGTGAGCTGGGCTTACAAAAAGGCATGGTCGTTTATGGCAGTGGGCTGGATGAAATCGCGATCCATGGTGAAACGCAGGTGGCCGAAATTCATGGTGAACATATTCGTTACCACACGCTGACACCCGCCGATTTTGGCCTGAAATATTACACGCTGGAAGCCATTCGTGGTGGCGATCCGGATGAAAACTGCCAGATCACCGAAAACTTATTAGCCGGAAAAGGCACCGATGCCCAACAAGCGGCAATTGCCATCAATCTGGCTCCGTTGTTGGTTATGGGCGGTAAAGCTGATGACCTGAAACAAGGTGCGGAATTGGCGATTGAAACACTGCGTAGCGGCGATGCCTTGGATAAAGTCACTCAACTGGCTACGTTGAGTCATAAGGAGTAACAGGATGTTGTTTAATCAGGCGCTCGCCTCCACCGTGCTGGGTAAAATTGTTGCAGACAAAGAGATTTGGATTGCCGCACGGAAGGTCAGCCAGCCATTGGAAACCTTCCAAGCCACACTAACACCGAGTGATCGTGACTTCGTCGGCGGCTTACGCGGTAAAACTGCGTTTATTCTGGAATGCAAAAAAGCATCGCCTTCCAAAGGGCTGATCCGAGATGATTTTTCACCGTCCGCGATCGCGAAAGTGTATGGCAAATATGCCTCTGCGATTTCAGTGTTAACCGATGAAAAATACTTCCAGGGCGATTTTGCTTTCCTGCCGCAAGTACGCAAAGAAGTTTCAGTACCGGTGCTGTGTAAAGATTTCATCATCGATCCGTATCAGATCTATCTGGCTCGTCATCATCAGGCTGATGCTGTATTGCTGATGTTATCGGTACTGAATGACGAGCAATACCGAGAGCTGGCTGCCGTTGCCAAATCATTAAACATGGGTGTTCTAACCGAAGCGATTAGTGAGGATGAGATCAACCGAGCTATCGAATTGGGCGCCGAAGTGATTGGTATCAACAATCGCGATCTGCGTGATTTGAAAATCGATCTCAATCGCACCCGCGAACTGGCGCCACTGGTGCCTAAAGATCGTGTCGTGATCTGCGAATCCGGTATTTATCATCATGCTCAGGTCAAAGATCTGGCGCACTATGCTAACGGCTTTCTGGTCGGCAGCTCACTGATGGAAGAAGCCGATCTCGATATGGCGTGCCGCAAGTTGATTCTGGGGCAAAACAAAGTCTGTGGCCTGACTCGAGCCGAAGATGCCCAAACCGCTTATGCCGCAGGAGCGGTGTTTGGTGGTTTGATCTTTGTGGAAGGCAGCCCACGAAATGTTTCCATCGCACAGGCTCGCGCCATTACAGAAGCCGCACCGCTGAACTTTGTTGGTGTGTTCCGCAATGCCAGCAAAGAAACTATTCAGTCAGTAGTTGAAACTTTAGATTTAACCGCCGTGCAGCTCCACGGGGACGAAACGGAAAGCTTTATCAAAAAACTGCGACCACTCATCCCCGGCAGTCAGATCTGGAAAGCAATTGCCGTCACCGATTCACTACCAGAGCTGAATTACAGCGCCGATCGCCTGTTACTTGATAGCAAAGTGGGCAATCAATCTGGCGGTACTGGTCATGCGTTCGACTGGTCGCTGCTGGCCGATTTACCGAAAGAAAAACTGATGCTGGCCGGTGGCATTAATCCGGACAACATTGCCGCTGCGGTCAAAGTTGGCTGCCTCGGCCTTGATCTGAATTCCGGCGTCGAAAGTGCGCCCGGCATCAAAGATGCCGACAAAATCCAGCGTGCCTTTGTAGCACTGCGTAACTACTGATTTTTGTAAAAAGGAATTGCAATGACTTTACTTGACCCATTTTTTGGTGAATTTGGCGGGATGTACTCCCCTCAAATTCTGATGCCAGTGCTGCTGGAGCTGGAAAAAGCGTTTGTTGATGCCAAGGATGACCCGGAATTTCAGGCTGAATTTCAGCATCTGCTGAAAGAGTATGCCGGTCGCCCAACGCCACTGACACTGTGTCGTAATCTGACCAAAGGCACCAAAACCAAACTCTATCTGAAACGTGAAGATCTGCTGCACGGTGGCGCACACAAAACCAATCAGGTATTAGGGCAAGCCTTGCTGGCCAAACGCATGGGCAAAACCCGCATCATCGCCGAAACCGGCGCCGGTCAGCACGGTGTCGCGACTGCACTGGCGTGTGCACTGCTCAATCTGCCTTGCCGCATCTACATGGGTGCTGTTGACTGCGAACGCCAAAAACCCAACGTGTTCCGTATGCGTTTGATGGGTGCGGAAGTTATTCCGGTACACGCCGGTTCTTCCACACTGAAAGATGCGTGTAACGAAGCGATGCGCGATTGGACAGCTAACTATAAAGACACACATTACATTTTGGGTACTGCCGCAGGCCCGCATCCATTCCCAACGATTGTGCGTGAATTCCAACGTATGATCGGCGAAGAAGCCAAAGCACAAATTCTGGAAGCGGAAGGTCGTCTGCCTGATGCCGTCGTCGCCTGTGTTGGTGGTGGTTCTAACGCGATTGGTATGTTCGCCACTTTCATTGAAGAAGCTGGTGTTCGCCTGATTGGGGTAGAACCAGCCGGTCATGGTATTGAGTCTGGTAAACACGGCGCACCAATTGGCCATGCTCCTAAGGGCATTTATCTGGGCATGGTCTCGTACCTGATGCAAGATAAAGATGGACAAGTAGAAGAATCGCACTCGATTTCTGCCGGTCTCGACTTCCCCTCTGTCGGCCCACAGCACGCTTACCTTTCATCCATCGGTCGAGCGCAATACCCATCCATCACCGATACAGAAGCACTGGAGGCCTTCCAAGAGCTATCTCGCCATGAAGGGATCATTCCGGCACTGGAATCATCCCACGCGCTGGCCCATGCGCTGAAAATGGCACGTTCTGAGCCGGAAAAAGAACAGGTCCTGATCGTCAACTTATCCGGTCGTGGCGATAAAGATATTTTTACTGTAGCTGATGCACTGGAAGGCAAAGGAGCGCTGTTATGAGTCGTTATTCTGCATTGTTTAAACGTCTGGATGCGGCCAATCAGGGTGCGTTCGTGCCTTTCGTGGCAATTGGCGACCCGACACCAGAACTGTCTGAACAGATCATTGAGGCCCTGATCGCTGGCGGTGCCGATGCACTGGAATTGGCGATCCCGTTCTCCGATCCGGTCGCTGATGGCCCAACCATTCAGGACGCCGCCACCCGTGCGTTGCATGCTCATACTACTCCGGCGATCTGTTTTGATATTCTGGCACGCATTCGCGCTAAATACCCGGATCTGCCAATTGGCCTGTTGCTGTATGCCAATCTGGTTTATACCCATACACCAGAAGATTTTTACCAAAAAGCCAAAACAGCTGGCGTAGATTCCGTATTAATCGCGGATGTACCGGTCGAAATGTCAGCACCGTTCAAAGCGGCGGCGGATAAATTCGGGGTGGAAAGCATCTATATTGCACCGCCGAATGCTGATGACGCCACACTGCAACGTGTCGCTGAACTGAGTTCCGGTTATACCTATCTGCTAAGCCGCGCGGGTGTCACGGGCACTGAAACCCGAGCGCAAATGCCAGTCGATCATCTGTTGAAAGCACTAAAAGAGTTTGGTGCGCCACCAGCCCTGTTAGGTTTCGGGATCAGTGAACCAGAACAAGTAACAGCCGCCATCACTGCAGGAGCCGCAGGTGCTATTTCTGGTTCCGCGGTGGTAAAAATAATCGAGCAAAATCTGGCGGAACCTGCCGTGATGCTGGAAAAATTAACCACGTTTGTGAAGAGCATGAAAGCGGCGACACTGCGTTAATACTCTCTTAAACTCCCCCGAAAAATGGGGGAGTTTTTTCTGCTATCGTTTTCTCTTTTCATTCCATCAGGCACTGGTTAAACTGTCACCGTTTGTTAACAACGAGACAAAACATGAAACAGCTGCTCGATTTCATCCCTCTCATTATCTTTTTTGCCGTCTATAAACTACACGATATTTATGCCGCTACCGGTGCCTTGATGGCAACCACCTTGCTGCAAATGATTGTGCTCTGGTTTATGTATAAAAAACTGGAACGCAGTCAGTTAATTACGTTGGCATTAGTATTGGTTTTTGGTGCCATGACCTTGTTTTTCCACAATGAAAACTTCATTAAATGGAAGGTCACTGTACTGTATGCTGCCTTCGGTTCTGCTTTGTGGGTCAGTCAATTTTTGTTCCAGCAACCACTGCTGAAAAAAATGTTAGGCAAAGAATTGGTGCTGCCAAATACCGTCTGGAACCGCATTAATTTCTCGTGGGGGCTGTTTTTCTGGATTTTAGGCGCGTTAAACGTTTATATCGCTTTCTATCTGCCCACCGAGATCTGGGTCGATTTTAAGGTATTCGGTGTTTTAGGTCTGATGCTGGTCAGCACAGTGCTCACCGGTGTTTATATTTACCGTTACCTGCCTTCGAATAACCAACAAGAACAGGATAAGGAATAGTTATGTGGTACGTTATCATTGCAGAAGATATTGAAAACAGCCTGCCATTACGTAAAGAACACCGCCCAGCTCATCTGGCGCGCTTACAAGCATTACAAGCCGAAGGCCGTGTGCTGACAGCGGGCCCAAACCCTGCAATTGACGCTGATGATCCGGGCGAAGCCGGCTTCAGCGGCAGCGTGATGATTGTGGATTTTCCGTCATTGACCGAAGCTAAAGTTTGGGTGGATGCTGATCCGTTCGTTGCTGCTGGCGTCTATGGCAAAGTAACGGTCAAACCGTATAAACAAACCATCTGAGTTAATCTGCCTTGTATACCCAAAGTAATTGGAGTTGCAGCAAGGCGACAAGTGAGTGAATCCCCATGAACATAGAGATGCTATGTGATTGGGGTTAGTGAACGCAGTCAACGATGCTGCAGCTTCAGGTACGAAGGGTATATATTAAAAAGGCCTGAGTTCAGGCCTTTTTACATTCAGATAGAAGCGACAAACCACGGGTTCAGAATATCTGCTTTGCTGTAACGCAGCGGTTGCCCAGCCAGCGTTTCCACTTTGCCTCCCGCACCTTCCAATACCGCCTGCGCGGCAGCAGTGTCCCACTCACAAGTTGGACCTAAACGTGGATACAAATCGGCTTTGCCTTCCGCCAGTAAACAAAACTTCAGCGAACTGCCCACTGACACCAGCTCATGTTCACCCAGTTTTTCGAGGTATTCTGCGGTTTCTGCATTCACATGCGAACGACTGCCTACAACACGTAACGGCGCATTGTCTGATTTAGTGGTTCCAGATAAAACATGAACACCAGTTTCATCTTCCAGCCAGCAGCCATACTCTTTACCGCCCCAATACAATTTATTCTGTACTGGTACGCCCACAGCGCCAAATACCGCGATGCCATCAACAATCAGTGCAATATTGACGGTAAACTCACCGTTGCGTTTAATGAATTCTTTGGTGCCATCTAGCGGATCAACCAGCCAATAGATCGGCAATGTCGTGCGTTTTGCCTTCACAACATCATCCGATTCTTCCGAGACCACTTGCCACTCAGGTGTCAGCAGCTGAAGTTGTTGTTCAATCAATTGATGCGATGCTTTATCCGCCTGCGTCAAGGGTGATTCATCCGCTTTAACTGTCAGTTCGACCGGTTCATGATAGACAGACAAGATCGCTTGTCCGGCGTCTTTCACGATCTGTAATACCGCAGCAACTAATTCATCATTCAACATATTTTTATTCCCTAATTTATCTGCCAACAGTGTACCTGATGACCGCCGCCACACTTAGATCATTACGCACTGACTTATAGCCAGTGCTGCCATAACTGGCAGTAGGCACTGCCTGACTTCTGTTTGATGATGAATTCATCACTTCAGGAGAGACCATATGTTTAAAAAAGCTATTTTTACCTTACTGCTTTCAGCTTTACCATTCGCGGCAAACACTGCACTGGCTGCAGAAAATCAAGTTGCAGCATTCAGTAGCACCACGGTCAATATTGGCGAACAAACATCAATCGATTTAAATACTGCGTCTGTGGAACAATTAATGACCCTCAAAGGGATAGGTAAAAAGAAAGCACAAGCAATCATAACTTACCGCGAAAAACATCATGGCTTTCAGCGCATCGAAGAACTTGAGCAAGTCAAAGGCATTGGCCCCAAACTACTCAGCAGTAATCTGGCTCGATTAAGCATCAATAACATAATACAACCAACTAATTTTTCAGCAGAAACACCAATGCCACTGAACAGAAATCCTTATATGACACCGGAATAATCCGATTATTGCCATTCAAAATTGATCTACCAAAGGATAGGAAGTCGGTTATGATAGCGCCAGCTTGTCTGTATATTACAAGGACTAACAATGAGCACCACCCAATTTGCAGTTCGTAAAGCGATATTACCAGTAGCGGGTCTGGGTACCCGTATGTTGCCAGCCACCAAAGCCATTCCAAAAGAAATGCTGCCTGTGGTTGACCGTCCACTGATTGAATATGTGGTGCGTGAAGCAATTGCAGCTGGTATTAAAGAAATCGTGCTGGTCACACATTCCAGTAAAAACTCTATCGAAAACCATTTCGATAAAAGTTTTGAATTAGAAGCAACACTGGAAAAACGTGTTAAGCGTCAGTTGCTGGCTGAAATTCAGAATATCTGTCCGAAAGATGTCACCATCATGCACATTCGCCAAGGTGAAGCCAAAGGCTTGGGCCATGCGATCCTGTGTGCGCACCCACTGGTTGGCGACCAACCATTTGTGGTGTTGCTGCCGGACGTACTGATTGACGATGCGTCTTGCGATCTGAAAAAAGATAACCTGTCTGACATGGTGAAACAATTTGGTGAAACTGGCGTCAGCCAGATCATGGTTGAGCCTGTCGCCAAAGAAACTGTTGACCAATATGGTATTGCCGATGTCAACGGCGAAACACTGACGCCAGGAGTTTCACTGCCAATCAGTGAAATTGTGGAAAAACCAGCGGTTGATAAAGCGCCTTCTAACTTGGCAGTAGTAGGTCGTTACGTCCTGTCTGCTGACATCTGGCCTCTGCTGGAAAAAACGCCGTTGGGCGCTGGTGATGAAATTCAGCTGACTGATGCCATCGCTATGCTGATGGAAAAACAGCCAGTTAACGCCTATATGATGAAAGGTAAAAGCCACGACTGCGGTAGCAAATTAGGCTATATGAAAGCCAATGTGGAATATGCACTGCGTCATAAATCACTGAAAAATGATTTCAAAGCTTACCTGAAAGAATTAGTTAAAACGCTCGACTAAGAACTTAAGGGGTAGTGTTACTGCACTACCCCTCTGTTTGTCTCTCTTGGTTATTGACTGAACTATCCTCTGGCAATTTTCAACATCAGATTATTTTCCGCCTCTCCCAGCACCTGCATTTCAAACGGATAACTGATCACTTTATTAAAATTGTGATATTCCACCTCAGGTAATAGCCCCAGCGAGAGATTAGCCGCTTTTTTTAACCAATGCGGAAAACTCAACCCAGCATTGGCGAAATGAACCACTTCGGTATCATCAGACAGCAGTAATACTGAACAGTTAATATTGCACAGGATGCCAGATTGACAGATATGCCAGTTCAGATAACTCAACACATTACGCGGCGAATCAAAAATATTATTCTCATTTTGCTGATATTGACGATATGGCGGATCTAATAAAAATTTAATCATGGCCGCGACAAATGCCACATCCAGCATCTCTGCATACAGCTCCACAATGACAACCATCAGAGCACTATCAACCGAGTAAAATTCCGCATATAACAACGGTGTAGTTGAGCTGTAATCAATACGCCATTGCCCCAACATTATTGGCGATGTCTTTTTTTGCATCATGTGCATGAGTTTGGTAGCGGTATAGTCATCTTTACGCAACAAAGCTCGGTGATGCTGTAATTCCTGATAATGATCACCCGGTTCAGCATTCGATAAACATTGTTCTATCGCTTCGGTGACCACATTCCAATCAGTAATTGGTTTAAGCAGGTAATCGCAAGCCCCTTCTCGTAATGCTTGGGTCACATCATCAAAACGAGCAACCCCAGAAATGACAATAACCGGAATAGTTGGATACCGTTGATGAATGATGTTGATCACCTGATGACCTGTCATCCCCGGCATATGCAAGTCACAAAGCACGACATCAGGTTGAAACATGGCGACACAAGCTAAACCTTCCGCACCATTTTTACTCTCCATCAGCAGATAGTTTTTACTACGTAAGTAAGCTCCCAGCGTCATACGAAACACTGCTTCATCTTCAATTAGTAATATTTTTTGCTGACTGGTTCCATGAACCATGGCGTCGTCCCGAATCTCGGCTTTACGAATAGCGTAGCCAACATATCGGTCGAGCGAAAGTTGACTTATTTTTAAATTTTTACAACTTCACAGAATTGACTATTTTATCCATGGATTTGCTAACCTGTACTATCGCCAGATATTCGTTTGTCTTCATCCGCATAAATCAGAGATAATGAGCCAATACATCAGGAATAATGACGATGTCGCCACAAGAATTTTTATTACTAAACCAGCCTCGTCTCAGTCATCCGGCCCGAACTCTGTACTGTCTGCATTTACGACGCATGGCGACACAACAACAACCGGTGTTAATTAATTATCCTGAACTTGGCCGTGCGCTTGCAGTTGAAGATCCACACGCTACCGGCGGTTTCAGCTATCAGGTCACTGCGCGCCAACTTACGCAGTTATTTGATGAATTGATACAAGCTGGTTTGATCCAACTACAAACAATAGCTACACCATCAGAGCATTATCACCAACAATACGTCACGCTCCCTTTGCTGGTATCGCAGACTGCACCGTTGGCACAACCCGCTTTTGCGATGCATACCGAATGGCAACCAGATCATCAGTTTGTCGGGATCTGCCAGTTATGTGGTTTAATCGACCCACATTATGATGAAGAAGAACGTGGTGAATTTATCGCCTATTGGCTTGGCCGGCCAGAACGTTTTGCCACGCAGCATCAATGGATGATGAAATTTGTCAAAATGCTGAAAAGTCGTCGTTATCAACGTAAACAAACCGACACGATTGGTTATCAGCAAATGACGGTGGCAACAACAACACAAAATATAAGTAGCGAACCCAGCCAACGCGCATTAGAGATGATTGCTCACGCGCAACAACTAAAACAACAGCAAGGGGAAGATCATGAGTGAGCACAATGATCCATTAAAAGAAAATCAGGAAGAAATGCCGCGTAGAACCGAATCGAGTGATGAACAAACGAAACAGCAGGTTAATGCATTGCTCACCCGTTTACAGCGCATTCGTCGTTCCCATATTCCTGTCCCCGAATATAACTATGAGCAGCTACGGGCAGAGTATGAAAAACAGGCCAACTCTGACGTACAAAAACTGCAGCAAGAGACACGACTACAACGTATTCAAAATTTAATTGCGCAGGCTGATTTAAACCCAGATTGGTTATTTGAAAAAATGGATCATAACGACCCGGTGTTGGGTTATGCCATTCAGACCGCACAGTCGTTTATCAGCGGCTTTGAACACTGGGAACAAAATGGCGGCAGCTGTATTCTGATCTACGGTGATTATGGTAGTGGCAAATCAACGCTCGCAGGTGCCATCGCGCATGAATTGATTGCCCAACGCCAAAAATCAGTCATTTTCCAACAATGGGCTTCGATCATTGATCGTCTGTTCTTTGCTGTCATTGAAGATCAGGATGAACGGAATCGTTATCGCCGCGCGCTGGAAGAAGTGGATCTGCTGATCATTGATGAGATCGGGGCGAATAAAACCCGCATGGTGGAAAGTCAGAGCAGCTTTCTTGGCCATTTATTGCGTCGACGCCGGAATCTGTCGAAGAGCGTAATTCTGATCACCAATCATAATCCGGCTTCATTACATCAGGCAGTGGGCGATTTTTGCTTTGAAGCGATTAAAGCATTTAATCCGGTTGATATTCATCTGACCGGCCCAAGCCGTCGCCCTCGCATCGGTAATTATGGCGGCTAAAGCCGCCGCTTTCGTGCTACGCAGAAAAATTTAACGCGCCGATTCAGGCAGTTCGTCACTCACACCTAAGGCTTGAGCCAACAGCGGTTTCATCAGCGGCATACTGTGTGCCGCCAGCCGCATACCTGCACCACGAACTAACTTTTTCAGTGGATGGTCACCGCTGAATAGTTGTTTAAACCCTTCCATCGTGGTCAACCATTGCACTGCTTCCGCTTTACGCCAGCGTTCATAACGACGTAAGGCCATTGCATCATCAATTGGCGTTTGCTGTTTGATCGACTGCAGTAAGGTGTCCGCCAATGCCGCTGTATCCATCAACCCGAGATTCACGCCCTGCCCTGCTAACGGATGGATGGTATGCGCAGCATCGCCCATCAAGATCAAACGGGATTGTACCTGTTGCCGCGCATAACGCGCCTTTAACGGGCACAACACGCGGGCACTAACCAATTCACAAACACCGAGTCGCACATCAAACATAGCCGCTAACCGATGATTAAACTCATCTTCAGCACAGGAGGCTAAATCTTCTGCCTGTAGTGATGGTAATGACCAGACGATGGAACATAGATTTTCCTGCCAAAGCGGCAAAAAGGCTAACGGCCCTTGTGGCGTAAAGATCTGCCGGGCAATATTCTGATGAGGCTCTGCGGTACGAATAGTCGCCACCAGTGCCGTATGTTGATAATCCCAACTGGTAACAGGAATTCTAAATTGCTGACGTAACCATGAATTCGCGCCATCCGCAGCCACAATCAGGCGAGTAAACAGCATTTGCTGATTATCAAGTAACACCACAACGCCTTGCTCATTTTCTGAGACAGATTGTATTTGCGCCGGGCAAAACAGCTCGACGGTTGAATCTTGTAACGTGGTTAATAACGCCTGCTGGATGACATTATTTTCAACGATATGACCTAAATGTGGTTGCTGAAACTGGCTGGCATCCAGCTCGAAATGGGCAAAACTGTCTTTCTCCCAAACGGACATACCAGTAAAAATTGCTTTCCGTGCTAGCAAAGGCCAGGCACCGGTTCGGGTCAGAAAACGTTCACTGGCCAAATTGATCGCACTGACTCGGGTCGAAGGTTCTGGCGCCATCTCTTCCGGTAATTTTTGGTCAATGACGGCAATTCGCAAGCCACTTTCCCGTAAAGCAGAGGCTAAAGCCAAACCCACCATGCCTGCGCCAACAATAACCAGATCCAGCATCTTCATGATTTATATCCTAAAGCTTGTTGTACCAATGCATTTTTTAATGCCGGAACATGATTCATTAGCAACAATCCTGACTGACGAGCGATCAGTAGCGGTAACGCCGGATCAGCAAATAACGAGGCCAGTGCGGAGGTAAACCAGATAGTACGTTGCTGATCATCTTTGCGTTGCTGTTGATATTTTTGTAACACGGCATAAGCACCGGGATCGGTAACCTGCTGTAAACAATCGCGTAGCGCCATAATATCGCGCATCGCCAGATTAAAGCCTTGCCCTGCCACTGGATGCAGTTGGTGAGCTGCATTGCCCAGCAACACCACCCGATGGTGTGTCGATTGTGTCAGATAACGCAGTGCTAATGGATAAACAGCACGAGCACCGGTCTGTACAAAACGCCCGGCTCTAAAGCCAAACGCTTGTTGCAACTGACGGGTAAATTCCGCATCCGGTAACTGTATTGTTTTTTGTGCATTATCGGGCGATTGACACCAAACAACCGAATACATGTATTCGCCTAACGGTAATAACGCCAATGGGCCATGTGGCGTAAATCGCTCCCACGCCCGAGCAGCAACCGCTTGTTCTGTTTGTAAGGTGGTGATGACAGCACTTTGCTGAAAATCGTGCTGCGCTACCGGTAAATTTAGTTGCGCCTGCAAGATTGATTGTGCGCCATCAGCGCCCACCAGCAAGCGAGTGGTGATTTGTTCACCTGAAGAGAGTGTCAGCGTGACCGAATCTGCCGATTGCATACAGGCAGTCAGTTTAGCCGGGCAAAAATGGCTGATATTGGTATGCCGTGCCAACTGCTCATACAATCGTTGACCGGCTGCTGATAGTTCAAGAACAAATCCAAGAGCGGGTTGCTGAAACTCTTCGGCGCTCAGCGTCACCCGCCCGGCATGACCTTGTTCTGAGACATGAATATGACGAATTGCATGTGCCGTTGGCAGCCATGACGACCACAATTTCAGTTGCTGCAAAGCGTCAACACTGCCGGCAGCCAGCGCAATCGCACGGCCATCAAACCCGGGATGTGCCGATTGCGGTTGATGTGCTTCGATTAGGGCGATGCGCCAAGGCCGGCCAGCCGGTGCCAGTTGCGCCAGCGCAATTGCTAACGTGGCGCCGGTCATGCCGCCACCAGCAATAACCACATCGTAATCTGTCAAAGTTGTCACGTTATGTTCGATCAATGCAGTGTAGGGCTTGGTTCAGCCTGAGGCAGTACGTTGCCAAACTCTTCGAAAGCCAGCATGGTGCCCAGTTTCACGTGTTCATACAGCACAAAATAAGACGTTTCGTTTTCTTCATCTTCTTCAAATTCATCATCCAGTTGCGTGATATTACTAAAATCACCAATCATCTCCTGCAACTCTTCTGATGCACGATTCAACTCCTGCTGCATAACAGCAAAACCAGCCAGAAATGCCTGAACCCATTCACTGATAGATTGCAACCGCTCATCTAACGGACAATCTTCATCTGGTAATAACAGTTCCAAACCAGACTGTTGATTTAACGCAGCCTGAGTAGTGAGGAATAATTGTTCCAGCCAACCGCGTACCGCCGCCGGCATTGGCAAACCATCATTAACCAACGCATTAAATTCGGTCAGCCATTGCTTACCGGTAGCCGCAACCCCACCACACAACAAGCCACAAAGAATACCATGTAACTCGGCAGGAGAAGCCATGACATCATGCTGTTCCAACAGCTGTTCTGCCTGAGCATATTCCTGAAAAATGTTATTATTCATACGATAAACCATTGAGAAAAAGTGACGGTCAAAAGAAACAACCTTAGGATACCTGATCCTAACATTCACGGCCGGCCGTCACCAGTGAGAACGCTTGCAAGTTCTGGATCCCAGTTATATAGTCGGCCGTTATTTACTGTATTTAACTGGCGCAGAACGAATTATCAACATGACAGAGCCTTTGGAATCCGTAGAAATTAATGTGCTGGGACGCGCGTACCGGGTCTCTTGTCAGTCAGACCAATATCAGTTGTTACGACAGGCTGCACAAAAACTAGACGACGCGCTGGGCGACTTACGTATTCGGGCTCGTGGTAGCAGTAATGAACAGCTAGCTATTATGGTAGCTTTGAATCTGAGTCACGAATTATTACTTGAAAAAAACCGCATTCAGCAATATTCTGAAAGTATGGAACGACGCATCAGACAGCTTAACGATGTCATTCAGGACGCCCTGAAAGAGCAGAGTAAATTGTCGGTAGATGATTGTAACTAAAAGAAAAATTTTCCTGGGGTGTGCGCCAGTGGGCTTAAGTCCCTGAGCCGATAATTTCTTTACCAGGAAGTCGCTCGCTAGTCAGTGTGCATGCCCGGCCCGACCGGGAAGCCTGAGATTGGCAGTCAGATTTCCGCCTTGAACTCTCGGGTTCAAGGACAAAAGCCTGCAGCGGCACCCTGGGATCTCTACTTATTATGACCGTTAACGACCGAGACTTTTTACGCACGACTGTGCGAACCCGCCGTCGTGAACTTAGCCTTCAAGCCCAACAACATGCTGCACAACAACTCGTGCTGCGCGTAGTCCCATTCCTACAAGAAAATCAGGTTCGCTGTATTTCTCTTTATCTGGCCTGTGACGGCGAACTCGATACGCAACCGCTGATCGAATGGTGCTGGCAAAATGATATCCGCGTCTGCTTACCCGTATTACACCCCTTTCACGAAGGCCATTTGCTGTTTTTATCTTATACCGCCGAAACCAAAATGTTGCTGAACCGATTTCGGATTCCAGAACCGGAAATGGATTGCACGCAGATCATCCCCAAACAGGATATCGACATCATTTTTACTCCGCTGGTTGCATTTGATGCCGTAGGAAATCGTTTAGGTATGGGCGGTGGATTTTATGATCGGACACTGGAAAACTGGCAACAGACGCAACGCCCGTTTCCTGTCGGGTTAGCGCATGATTGCCAGCAAGTCGATCTCATTCCAACCGAACTATGGGATGTACCACTACCAGCGTTGATTACACCTTCACGCTGCTGGCAGTGGCCTTTGAGTTAACGCTTTGAATTAATGCTGATTCTTTAACATACGCAGTAACTGATCTTTCAGATTCGGTGGCGTACCTTTAATAGTCAACGTATCAGTTTGTGCGTCATAGCCAATGCGCTCACCCAATAGTTTTTCATCAAAGCTAATGTTTAAACCACCACCCGAGCCAACAAATTTGGTCAATTTCCGCAGCGCTGTGGTAGCGGCCGGAAACTCTTCATCTAAGTCGTATTCTTCACTGATAAAGGCGTAAAAATCGCCACCATCATTTTGCTTCGGCAGATATTCCGCTACCGATTTAATCGCGATATCAGCACCCTCTTCGCTTTGCTCTTTGTAGTAATCAGAGACTTTTTTCTTCGTTGCTGCTTTCTCATCGGCTGGCATGGCTACCTGTTGGCAATATTCATTGACGGCTTGTACCAGCAACTGATTTTGCATTTTGACATCAATTCCTTCGGCAGCACCGAGGAAATCCATAAAAAAATCAGAAACTTTACGTCCAATGCGCCCTTTGATAAACGAGATATAACGGCGGGAATCGGGGTTGGTCTGAAACTCGGTAATATCCACACGGGCAATCAATTGCATTTTGCTCAGATCAATGTATTTGATCTGCGATAATTCCAGCGTGTCGGTCAGGGTGACACTGGTTTCACAATCGAGTAGCCCCAGCAATATGTAACTCACACCGACAAACTGGTATTTACAGAAAATCAGCACGCCTTCATCGGGGTATTGATAGTGGTTCAGTTGCGCTAATAACGCGGTCGTCGATTGATGGGTAAAATCGACAAAAGGTAGTTTTTCATCCAGATATTGCTGAAATAGTTGTGGGAACGGTGATGGATTTTCCGGTTGTTCGGTATCAGCCAGAAAACAAGCATACGATTTATTGCCTTTTTGCTGATAAATACGGTGCAGTTGATCAATCCATGCCTGAACGTCAGCGGTTGGCTGAAGTTCCTGTGAACGGGTGTCAGCAGTCAGGACACTATTCTCGTCCTGGCGAAGAGAATGAATAATAAGATGTTCAATAATCAGGCTCATAGCAGTCGTGGTATCGTAGTGAAAAAGTGCAAGGTGGCGTATTATATAGCGTTAATAACCTGACAACTGCAAATTGAGACATATTTCATGCCGATCCTTTCTAAATACAGCACCGAACAAATCGAATCTTTAATGCAAGAGATGCAAACCGTATTGCAAACTCATAATGCCTCTGTTGATCTCGGTTTATTGGCGCTGGGCAATTTAGCGACTCACATCATCAACAAACATGTGCCCGAGGCACTGCGTGCGGATGTTGCCAATTCATTTGCCAAGGCTCTGCAACAATCGGTTACCCAGACTAAAAAGGTAATTCAGTAATATGGCTCTGCTGCGACCACAACCCGGTGCATTTTATCGAGAGCAAGTCTCGCGCCTTATCAGCTGGGGACATTGGTTTACCTTCTTTAATATCTTGCTGGCGCTGGGTATATCCAGTCGGTACATTCTGGCCAACCCGTGGCCGGAAACACAGCTCGGTGTTAGTTATTTGATTTTGAGCTGGCTTGGGCATTTTTCTTTTATCGGGTTCATTACTTATCTGCTGACGTTATTCCCGCTCAGCTTTGTAATACCCAATCAGAAATTGATGCGAAATTGCTCAGTTGTGATCGCAGTATTGGTGCTATCTGTGTTGCTGGTTGATACGCAGATCTATCACGTCTTTAAATTTCATATTAACCCCACGGTGTGGGAGTTATTGCTCAAAGAAGCGCAATCGAAAGCCGAGCTGAACTGGAATTTTCTGTTTATTGTTATTCCGGTGTTATTCCTGTTAGAACTGGTTATTTCCAACTATGCATGGAAAATGCAGTTACGACGCCGGAAAAAATCGTGGGGTACGGCAATTAGCACTGTGCTGGTGAGTTGTTTTTTATTGTCGCATATCACGTACATGGCCGCCGATGCCAAGCTTTATGAACCGATCATTTCTCAACGCGCGAATTTCCCGCTGTCATATCCAATGACAGCGCGCTCGTTCCTGTCAAAACATGGCTGGCTGGATTTAGAACAATATAAATCGAAAGCCGCACAAGTGGCTGAGCTGGAGCGCGGTAAACAACGCCTGAACTACCCATTAAAACCATTACAAGTCACTGAACCAGAAGAAAAATTAAACATTTTGCTAGTGGTAGTTAGTGGTTTACGTGCAGATATGCTTAAGCCTGATGTCATGCCATTTTTAAGCGATTTTGCGGCTAAAAATCAGCAGTTTACACAACATATTGCGGGCGATAACGATCATGCTGGCAGCTTGTTCAGCTTGTTTTATGGCTTACCCGAAGCTTATCGCAGTAATTTTGATGCCGAAGATGTCTCCCCTGTCTTACTGGATGAATTACAACGCCAAGATTATTTGTTAAGCGCATTTTCAAGTAATGGTCTGAATCAGGATATCTACAAGAGAAGTATTTTTCACAGCGTCAGACAAATCAGTCGCCGTAAAAATGAGCTGACAGCGCATGGTGATCAACAAACGTTTGCAGCCTGGCAAAGTTGGTTAGAACGGCAAAGTCAGGATCGTCCTTGGTTTAGCTATCTGAACATTGCGATGCCAGCTACGTTAGCCTTACCAGCCGATTACCAAGGGCCATTCCAGCCTGAGTTGACGGATAGTAATCCGTTTGCGGCATTTACCCCGGAAAATCATAATAAATTTATCAATCGTTATAAAAATGCGGTTCACTACAGTGATGAACAGTTACGGCAATTAATAACCACCTTGCAGGAACATCAGCAGTCAGAAAAAACGGTTGTCATTATCACCGCTGATCGTGGGCTGGAGTTTAATGAAACCAACACCAATAGTTGGGGTTCTGGCAGCAACTATTCCACTTACCAGATGCAAGTGCCATTGATTATCAGTTGGCCGGGTAAAGCCGCTCATCGTTGGGAAAAACTGACCACACATTACGATCTTGCCCCTACCTTGCTGCATGATGCGCTGGGTCTGGAAAATGAGGATAAAACCTACAGCAGTGGCAGTAATTTGTTTGCTAATCAGCAACATGACTGGCTGTTACTCGGTAATCGTCAGCACTATGTGATCTATGAACCAAACACTATTACTGAGTTTAATCGTCAGGGTGATTTTAGCGTCTACACCAGAAAAAATTACCAACTGGTTGATGATGCTCGCCCGAACATGGCGGCATTACTGCAAGTCATGAATGAATTAACCCGCTTTAAAGATGCACAGTAATAGATTGACGCTACCTGATAACTGGTTTCCGTTGTCAGGTAGCAAAATATTGCTGTGTAATATGACCACGCTTAATCTCTCTTTTACCGATAACTTATCAGGCGAAGAACAAGCCCGACTACAGACCATATCTCATCCGACTCAGGCAAAATTCTATCAGCAGAGCCGCTGCTTATTACGCACACTACTCGGGCAATTACTGCATCAGCCACCCGCCGAGATCAGTTTTTCTACTGCGGCGCATGGCAAACCACAGCTCACACAACACCCATTACAATTTAATATCAGTCACAGCCAGCATTGGTTATGCATCGCTTTTGCAACCGTTCCGGTCGGTGTGGATATTGAATTTACAACGGAAGCGCCAACACGTCCTTGGTTCGCGTTAGCGAAGCGTTTTTTTACCACGCATGAATATCAATATCTGACTGAACAGCCAGCCAATAAATTGGCGCATACGTTTTTCCAATTGTGGACACAAAAAGAAGCGGTATTAAAAGCGCATGGCGGTGGGATCAGTGCCGGTCTGCAACGGCTCGACTTACTGACGCATCTACATTCATTAGATGAACAAATATATGCAACGGAATATTCTCAGCCAATTCCTGCATTGCATTGTGCTGTTAGTTTACAAACCAAAGCCGAAAGCCCAATAAGCTATTATATTCTCAACGATCAGCTTGAAATTGAGCCCTTACAGCCACCATATATACATCACCTTTGTCTGAAGCCGAATTCATTATGATCGTTACCATCACACCCGAAAATTTTCGTACCGAATTACTTGATGCATCCCGACAAAAAACCGTAGCCGTCTTCTTTTATGCAGATCAATTGCCTGAATGTCAGCCTATGGGGCAACAGCTGGAACAACTGATTGGCCTGGCTAATCCGATGGTGACACTGGCCAGAGTCGACGTCGCAGACCCACAATTACAATCATTGGCTGTGCAACTGGGTTTACAAGCACTACCTGCCGTTGTGATCTTCAAAAATGGACAACCGGCTGATGCTTTAATGGGCCCACAAGACCCAGCAGCAGTAGAAAATATGCTGGCTAAATATCTGCCGAAAGAAGACGACACGCTATTCGCGGAAGGCCAACAGTTATTACAAAATGGCGATGCAGGGGCTGCGTATGCTGTGTTAACAAAAGCCCAGCAACTCTCTCCACAGCGTTATGAAATCACCACCGCCTTGGCAGATGCTTGTGTGCAATCAGCCCGATTGGATGAAGCACAAGCATTGTTGGAAAGCATTCCGAATGTATATCAAGATTCAGCTTACCAGCAGGTGAAATCGGCCTTAGATCTGGCCCAGCAAGCCTCTGATAGCCCAGAAATACGTGCGCTTGAAGCGCAACTCGCTGCAGAGCCAGAAAATACACAACTCAAGCAAGATTTGGCGATTCAATACAGTCAGGCTGGGCGTAAACAAGAAGCACTCGACATGCTGTTTACCATCTTAAGTCGTGATTTAAACTTTGGTGAAGCCAAAAAAACCTATCTGGATATTTTAGCCACCATGGGTAGTGATCCTTTGGTATCTAAATACCGGAAAAAACTCTACACCCTGCTCTACTAAGTATTTATCAGATAATAAAAAGGCCCGATTTCATCTCAGGCCTTTTTATTTACTACGTTCCATTCGTATTAATACGAACCTATCGATGCCTCTGTTCGGGTACTTCCCGGCCAGGAGTTCACAACTGCTTTAACCAGTGTGGCGAGCGGGATTGCAAAAAATACGCCCCAGAACCCCCACAACCCGCCAAACACCAATACGGCTAAAATAATAGCGATCGGGTGCAAATTCATCGTTTCTGAAAACAACAATGGCGTCAGAATGTTGGCATCCAGCGTTTGAACAATCGCGTAGGCTAACATCAAATAAGCAAAATCAGAGGACAAGCCCCATTGGAATAAAGCCACCACAGTCACCGGGATCGTCACAGCGACAGCGCCGATATAAGGGATCAAGACCGAACAGCCAACCGATATTCCCAGCAACAGTGCGTAATTGATCCCCATAAAGGCAAACACCACGTAATTCACGGCACTCACAGCCAAAATATGAATAACCTTACCGCGAATATAATTGGTGATCTGATCATTCATTTCCAGCCAAACCCGGTTCGCTAATTCCCGGTTATTTGGTAAAAAGCGCTTCATCATCAGCAACAAATGCTCTTTGTCTTTCAACATAAAGAAAATTAAGAGCGGCACTAAGACCATATATACCAGCACAACGGCAATATTCATCAATGATGTAAAAGAAAATGAAACCAGCACTCCGCTATTGTTGACTAAACGATCTTGAATAACAGCCGTGATGCTATCAACCAAAGAGGCATCAAAAAAATCAGGATAGTGCTGCGGCAGCTTTTTAAGGTATTCCGTACCATTAGCTAACATCACCGGTCCTGTTTTTACCAACGTCATGCCTTGGCGAAACACCGCCGGTAAAATACCAAAACCGATCAGTAACATAAGCCCGATGAAGACGAGTAACACCAATGTTGTGGCACTACTTCGACCAAGACCTATTTTTATCAGACGTTGAACAAACCACTCCAACAAATAAGCGATGACCAAAGCAGCCAGAACGGGCGCTAAGATATCGCCATAAAAATAGATAACCGCAAAGCCACCAACCAACAACCAAAATAGGGTTACCGCGTTCGGATCCGAGAAGCGCCGACGATACCAATTTAATAATACGTTTAACATCCTGCCGATTCCGTTGAATTCATCGTACAATTGCCTAGTGTAATCGCTTGCGCGGTATTTTTCGCATGTCGAAACAGATAATTATCAAAGAAAGGGGTACGTCGTGCTTTATCGTTGCCTGAAAAAATTGCTGCTGTGCTTCAGCATCGCTAGTTGCCTTATTTTTTCCACCCTATCACACGCTGATTCTCAACTACCGGATATCGGTACCGCCGGGGTTTCAGCCTTATCCGTCGAACAAGAAGTCTTATACGGCAAAGCGTTTATGCGGTTTGCCCGCGCAAGTTTACCTATCATCGATGACCCGGTACTGAATGAATACATTAATGATCTGGGCATGCGACTGGTAAGCCAGGCCAATAACGTTCGCTTCCCTTTTACTTTTTTTCTGGTGAAAGACGACAGTATTAATGCTGCTGCATTTCTTGGTGGCCGCGTAAAAGTACATAGTGGTTTATTTCTGCATGCAGAAACAGAAAGTGAACTCGCTGGCGTTCTAGCGCATGAAATCAGCCATGTCACCCAACGGCATATTGCCCGCTATATGGAAGACCAAGCTAAAAGTGCACCGCTTTCGATTGCCGGTTTAGTCGGTTCCATCGCACTAGCAATGCTAAACCCAACTGCAGGTGTTGCGGCTATCAATACGACGATGGGCTTAACCGTACAAAACTCGATCAACTTCACCCGCGATAATGAATATGAAGCCGATCGGATCGGCATGGCATTACTCTACAATGCTGGTTTTGAACCAACAGGCATGATGACGTTTTTCCAGAAACTGGCTGCCGAAAACCGTTATTCATCTAAATTACCCGAGATGCTGTTAACCCACCCTATCACTGAAAATCGTATTGCCGAAGCACGAAACCGAGCCAGCAGTTACCGTACACGTCATATTGAATCTAGCTTAGATTTTTTACTGGCAAAAGTGCGGATCCAAGCGATGTACAGTAACCAGAGTGCAGATGGTTTACTGACATTCTTCGAACAACAAGCTGGGAAATCCAGTGAAAATTCCGCACCTTGGTTAGCCGCTCAGTATGGTAAAGCATTGTCATTGCTGCAATTAAACAAAATACCCGAAGCGGGTGAAGTACTGAATCAGCTGAGTAAACGCAAACCCGATAATCTTTTCTTTCAAGATTCGCTGACCGATCAGGAAATTGCAGCACAACAATTCAACGCAGCAATAAGTCGACTGGAACAACGGAATCAAAGCATGCCGGATAACCCAGTTATCATTATGAATCTGGCGAATGTTTATCTGAAAGCGAACAAAGCAGATGCCTCGATTCGGTTGTTAGATCAATACACCCGCAACAATCCAGAATCATCTGTAGCATGGCAACTGCTGGCAGAAGGTTACGAACAAACCGTCAATCAAGCAGGCTTTCATCAAGCGCAGGCGGAATATTTGGCTTTGCGCGGTGAAATTGACCAAGCGACCGATCAACTACACATGGCGCGCGCAAACACAGCCGACAACTTAAGTCAGGCCCGGATTGACGCACGGATTGCCGAGTTAGAAGAGCAGAAAAAAGTGGATAACAGCCTGAAGCGCTAGAGTTCCAGCACTTCCTTAATAAAAGGAATAGTCAGTTTACGCTGGGCATGTAATGACGCATTGTCCAGCGTATCCAGCGCTTGCAGTAATGTCCGCATATCACGCGATAAACGATTCAATAAAAAACGGCCCACATCCACAGGCAGTTTGAACCCACGTAATGCCGCGCGTAACTGTAAGGCACCCAGTTTGCCTTCATCATCCAACTCATGTAACTGAAATGAGACACCCCAATCCAGACGTGACGCTAAATCAGGCAAACAAAGACCTAATTTTCGCGGTGCGGTTGTCGCTGACATGATCAATGAACCACGGCTGGTTTCTTTCCAGCGGTTAAATAAATTAAACAGCGACTCTTCCCAAAGCCGATCACCCGCCACAGCATCGAGATTATCGAGACATAACAGCGGCATACGCTCCATGCCCTCCAGAATATCGGGGGAGTATTGTTCGTGCCGATCGAGGGGAATATAAACAGCGGATTCACCATTGCCATTAATTTCAGCACAGGTGGCATGTAATAGATGCGAACGCCCTGAACCACGGCAACCCCAAAAATAGAGTAATGGTACGCCTTCACCAATGGCGGCATTTTTCAAGGTCGTGATCAGTTGAGCATTGCTGCCAGGATAAAAACTGGCAAACGTTTCATCATCAGGTAGTTGAACAGCCAGTGAAAGTTGGGTTGATTGCAGCATCATCACCGCCTGTTAATAAAACTGAAAATAAGAAGATTGCACTGGCGCAACCGTTTCTAGTCGGGCTAATTCAAACACAGCATCAATCTGACGAGACGGTATAGTATTTTTTACAGTGACGGTTTTTACAGTAACCAAGTTGCGTTCCTGTATATAAGCCTCTAACGCAGCAACCACCTGACTGGCGAGTTGATTTTGCATTCCACGAGCTTGCCCGCGGATAATCACCGCACCGTCATTTCGGGCATCGTGCAGCTGCCAATCTAATGTCCATTCACCATCTTGCTGATGTAACTGCCCTAACAGCAATTTATCTGCATCATAGCGCCGACTGACCAGCAACAATGGTGACATAAAGGCATTTTCTATTGTTGCAGGCTGGATCTGAGTCGCATCATCCAGATCCATAATGGGAAAAATAAAGCGGTAACTGACAGAACCTTGATAATTGAACAGTTGCGGCCAACGCGTCGATTTATCATCCGGCACTATTTGTTCTTTGGCTGTGTTATCGAGTAACCAGCAAAGAATACGTTCGGGCATAGCCTGAGATGGAATGCTCCATCCCAGACTTAGCAGAAAACAGCATCGTAGTAATAGACACCAGCCACTGTTCTTCAAAATGGTTATTTAGTTCCGAAAATTTTATCGCCTGCGTCACCCAAGCCAGGAATGATATAACCTTTTTCATTCAAGCCCTGGTCGATAGAAGCACAATAAACTTCCACATCATCGTGCGCAGCTTGTAATGCCGCCAGCCCTTCCGGTGCCGCCACCAGAATAATAACTTTGATCTGTTTACAACCTTTCTGTTTTAACAAATCGATGGTTGCAATCATAGAACCACCGGTTGCCAGCATCGGGTCAACGATCAACGCTAAACGTTCATCAATATTGCTGACAATTTTCTGGAAATAAGGAACAGGTTTCAGTGTTTCTTCGTCACGATAAATACCGACCACACTCACACGTGCACTTGGCATATGTTCCAGAACACCGTCCATCATGCCCAAACCAGCACGCAGAATAGGCACTACCGTGACCTTTTTCCCTTTGATCTGATCCACTTCAACCGGACCATTCCAACCATCAATGGTTACTTTTTCAGTTTCAAAATCAGCGGTAGCTTCATATGTCAGCAGGCTGCCCACTTCTTTGGCCAGTTCGCGGAAACGTTTTGTACTAATATCAGCTTCACGCATCAAACCCAGTTTGTGTTTAACCAGCGGGTGTTTAACCTCGACAACTTTCATTATGAACTCCGTAATTTGATTATCCGGGGAAGATCTTATCATTCAGGTAAGACGAAAATGAATGTTTTCTGCTACAAACCACAGGTTTTCTTTTTCTCTTCGTTCCTGACTGGTAGAATAGGGCCTGTTTAATCTCCCCCTTAACAGCGATTACGACAAGGATCTATCGTGACTGACAAGACTTCACTGAGCTACAAGGACGCTGGCGTTGATATCGATGCAGGTAATGCCCTGGTTGAGCGTATCAAAGGCGTTGCCAAACGCACCCGCCGTCCTGAAGTAATGGGCGGATTAGGTGGTTTTGGTGCTCTGTGCCGAATTCCGGCTGGCTATCGCGAACCTATCCTGGTTTCTGGTACTGATGGCGTCGGCACCAAATTGCGTCTGGCGATCGATCTGAAAAAACACGATACCGTTGGTATCGATCTGGTTGCAATGTGTGTGAACGACCTGATCGTTCAAGGTGCAGAACCGCTGTTCTTCCTGGATTACTATGCAACCGGTAAATTGGATGTTGATACCGCTGCTGCAGTGGTAACCGGTATTGGTGCAGGTTGTGAACAATCCAACTGTGCATTAGTCGGTGGTGAAACAGCTGAAATGCCTGGTATGTATGAAGGTGAAGACTACGACATGGCAGGTTTCTGCGTTGGCGTGGTTGAAGCATCAGAAATCATCGACGGCTCAAAAGTTGCCGCTGGCGATGCACTGATTGCGCTGGCCTCTTCCGGCCCGCACTCTAACGGTTTCTCTTTGATCCGTAAGATCCTGGAAGTGAGCAAAGCTGACGTACAGCAACCACTGGGCGACTCGACACTGGCCAACGCACTGCTGGCACCAACCCGCATCTATGTTAAACCTGTGCTGAAACTGCTGAAAGAGTGTGAAATTCACGCACTGTCACACATCACTGGTGGTGGTTTCTGGGAAAACATCCCGCGCGTGTTGCCAGAAAACACTAAAGCAGTGATCGACGGTAGCAGCTGGCAATGGCCAGAAGTGTTCAACTGGCTGCAAAAAAGCGGCAACGTTGAAACTTACGAAATGTACCGCACCTTCAACTGTGGCGTTGGCATGATCATCGCGTTGCCACAAGATCAAGTTGATGCTGCACTGGCATTGCTGAAAGCCGAAGGTGAAAACGCTTGGTTGATCGGTCATATCGAACAAGCTGCTGCCGGTGAAAAACAGGTAGAAATTAACTAATGAATCTGGTTGTTCTGATTTCTGGAACAGGAAGCAACTTGCAGGCAGTTATTGACGCCTGCAAGTCAGGCAAAATTCATGGCCGTGTCGCTGCTGTTATCAGTAACCGCGCAGATGCTTATGGATTGAAGCGTGCAAGTGCTGCTGATATCCATACCGCTGTCATTTCTAATCAGGATTATGCTGATCGGGCACAATATGATGCAGCGTTGATGACTGAAATTGATCGTCACCAACCCGATCTGATTATTATGGCCGGTTTTATGCGGATCTTGACGCCTGCTTTTGTGAATCACTATGCCGGACGCATGTTGAATATTCATCCGTCTTTGCTGCCTAAATACCAAGGTTTGCATACGCATCAAAAAGCAATTGATGCGGGTGATAGTGAACACGGCGCCAGTGTGCATTTTGTCACGGAAGAACTTGATGGTGGCCCGGTGATCCTGCAGGCCAAAGTTCCTGTCTTTACGGATGATACTGCCGAAGAGTTAGCACAACGCGTGCATGTGCAGGAACATCAGATCTATCCATTAGTGATCAACTGGTTTTGTCAGCAACGTTTAGTCATGAAAGAGGGTAAAGCTTGGTTGGATGGCGAATGTCTTCCACTATCAGGTTATGCCAGTGACGACGATGGCGCAGGGCAAACAGCGTAATGCAAATAAAGAACAGGGAGCTTAAGCTCCCTGTTCTTTTTCTTCCGTTGTAATAGCAAATAATTGCTCACCGAAACGAAAAACCTTCAGTTCACCGCGATCCATTTTTTGCCACTGCTCATTATTTGTCAGCGGCTGAGTCGCAATCACGGTCACTACATCGTTCGGTGTCGTTTCCTGCTGAAAATCAATCGTAACATCATCATCGATTAACTTAGCCTGACCAAACGGTGCACGGCGAGTAATGCAATGAAGATTGGTGGTGCAATAGGTGATCAAATATTCGCCATCAGATAACAGCATATTGAACACGCCTAATTGCATTAATTCATTACATAACGTCGCTAAAACTTGAAACAATGATTCAGGTTTTTCTGGGAAAAAGGGGAATTGTTTCTCTAGTTGGTTTAACAACCAGCAAAACGACCTTTCACTATCAGTTTGACCAACCGGCACAAAACGACCGACATCAAGTGGTTCATAATCCGTCAGCTGACCATTGTGCGCAAAGGTCCAGTAACGCCCCCACAACTCCCGAGTAAATGGGTGAGTATTTTCTAACGCCACACTACCACGATTCGCCTGGCGGATATGACTCACCACAGCACAACTTTTAATTGGATATTCCTGAACCAGTTTAGCAATTTGAGACTGCGCACAAGCTACGGGATCTTTAAAAGTACGGCAGCCCTTCCCTTCATAGAAAGTAATGCCCCAACCATCAACATGAGGGCCAGTACGCCCACCTCGTTGCACTAATCCACTGAAACTAAAGCAGATATCAGTGGGAACATTCGCACTCATACCCAATAATTCGCACACAGTCGCACCTCGAACTAATCAGACAGCTAACTCTTTTTCGATCAACATAATCAAAATATGGATCACTTTAATGTGGATCTCTTGAATACGATCTGCATAACCAAAATACGGGACACGAATTTCCACATCCGCCATGCCGGCCATTTTACCGCCATCCTTGCCGGTTAAGGTCACAACTTTAATGCCTTTCTTTTTAGCCGACTCAATAGCTGTAATAATATTTCCGGAATTACCGCTAGTTGAGATGCCCAGCATCACATCACCAGCGCGACCAACCGCTTCCAGATAACGGGAAAATACGTACTGATAACCATAGTCATTTGATACACACGATAAATGACTTGGGTCGGAAATGGCGATCCCCGCATAACCCGGACGGTCTTCACGGTATCGGCCAGTTAACTCTTCGGCAAAATGCATCGCATCACAGTGTGATCCACCATTGCCGCATGACATGACTTTACCGCCGTCACGCAGTGATGCGGCAATTAGTTTTGCCGCTTGTTCTATAGCATTAATATTTTCGGCATCAGCAATAAAATCGGCCAAAGCCTGTTGAGCCGTAACCAATTCCTGCTTAATAATTTCTTGATACATATGCGGTATTTTTCCTTTCAATTTTTATATGGAAAAAACGTTTATTCTTGTTCCGGCCGCCACAGGCAGCTACCGCCTTTTTTAGCAACCAGATCTAATCTTTTTTCATGTGCCGCTAATTCATCTTCTGATGCACGTAAAACTTTCAACGAACCATTCCGCTGCAGCATTTTTAACTGCTGAGCTGATGCAGATGAACCAGAACTATTATCATTGACTGTGTTGTGTAACTCCAGTCGCGTCTGACCACCGGTCATCAATAAATAGACATCAGCCAGAATTTCGGCGTCCAATAACGCGCCGTGCAGAGTACGATGCGAGTTATCGATACCAAACCTGGTACACAACGCATCCAAGCTATTGCGCTTACCGGGGAACTGGCCCCGCGCCAACGCTAGCGAATCGGTGACTTTGCAGATATCTTTAACCCGCTCTGTCCAGCCCAGCTTGTCAAATTCATGATCGATGAAGCCAACGTCGAACGCTGCGTTATGAATGACTAATTCCGCACCACGAATAAAATCCCGGAACTCTTGTGCAATAGCCGCGAACGGCGGCTTATCCGCAAGGAAAGCATCGGTAATACCATGTACCCGGATCGCTTCTTCATCCACCAAACGATCTGGTTTGATATAAACATGGTAATGATTTCCGGTTAAACGGCGGTTTATCACCTCCACACAACCGATTTCAATGATGCGATGACCGATATATACCGGGCCACCACTCTGGTTCATACCCGTGGTTTCCGTGTCTAGAATTACGTAGCGATTCGTTTGCATTGGGTTCATAGCACTTTTATGTCACACTTTACTCAGACGCTCAGAATACCACGACACTATGCTAAAACAGATAACTCTCTATACCGATGGCTCATGTCTCGGCAACCCTGGCCCTGGCGGTTATGCCGCCGTTTTGATCTACAAACAACACCGTAAAGAATTAGCTCAAGGGTACGAACTGACGACCAATAACCGCATGGAGTTAATGGCCGCAATTGCCGGTTTACAGTCTTTGAGTGAACCTTGTCAGGTCAAACTGACGACGGATAGCCAATATGTTCGTCAAGGTATTACCCAGTGGATCCATGGCTGGAAGAAGAAAGGCTGGAAAACCGCCAACCGTGAACCAGTTAAGAATGTGGACTTATGGTTACTGCTAGACAGCGAAATTCAACGCCATGATGTGGAGTGGTTTTGGGTCAAAGGGCACTCAGGTCACCCGGAAAATGAGCGTTGTGACGAGCTGGCACGCAATGCCGCGCTCGCAGCAGATAGCCGTCTGATTGATTCCGGCTACCCGTCATAAAAAATATCTAACGCTGCGTCCGGGTCTGATTTTTTAGTCTGGCCATACCACCCACCATCACCGGACGTTTCAACCACGCCACCTCGCGGATCCGGGTTAACGGAAGTGTCCGTTTTCGGGCCGCGAGCATATAGGTTGATGCAAACAGATAACCACACCGTCTGGCGGTATTTTCCCGCCAACAGTGAATTCGACTGCGACGAGAAAGTGCTGAATAAGCAAACCCTTCCAGATGCACCACTTCAAAACCGAGTAAATGTAACCAGTCGAGCACTCGCTCAGGTGAAAACATTTGCGCCGACCAAGGCAGCCGACGACGTAGATGAGGCAGTAGTTTTCCTAAGCCAACCAAGCTATATGGATTAAAACCACTGATAATGATCCAACCATCCGGCGTTAATACGCGTTCTACTTCCCGCAAGATCTGATGCGGATCGTTACTAAAATCGAGTGTATGTGCCAGTAAACAGGCATCGACACTGCCAGATCGAATCGGTAACTCTCCAACATCGGCAATCATTCCCAAAGAGGCGCCTTCTGTACCAAGAGCACATTGATGACGAATAGTGGAAGTAGAACATGACAACTGACTACTCAATGGTCCCAACTTCAAAAGATGGTAACCAAACATAAACTGGCACCATTCATCGAGCTTATGCTGGATTTCCATTGCCAGCCAATCACCCATCGGTAATTCGCTCCAATTTTCTGGTGCAATGATTTCCCGGTTTGTTTTTGCTGGTTTCACATCATCACCTCAACACGGGTAAATATTGCCTTTATCTCACTTTCATTTTATACACAACACTGCAGAATTCGTATCGGAGCTCATCACATGTTGCAAGTACAAGCTATTCCCTCTCGTACCGACAACTATATCTGGCTGATTAAGCAAGGCGAACAGGCTATCGTTGTTGATCCAGGCGAATCAGCGCCCGTACTTGAACGGCTGCAACAACAAGCACTGACACTTCGCGCCATTTTCATTACACACCACCATCATGATCATGTTGATGGTGTTGCCGAGCTTTTGACTCACTATCCTCAATGTGAAGTTTACGGCCCACAAATTACACTACCTGACGTCCCACAATTGCACACCATGCACGATCAGGATCTGATCAGCTTTCCTGATCTTCAGCTGGCGTTTAAAGTCTGGCACACGCCAGGGCATACAGCTGAACACATTGTATTTCACGGTCATGGCGCCCTGTTTTGTGGCGATACGCTCTTTTCTGGTGGCTGTGGACGCCTATTTACCGGCACTGCGGCACAGATGTATCACTCGTTGCAACGACTAGCCAGCTTACCGGAAGAGACTCTTGTTTATCCTGCACATGAATATACTTACAACAATTTAAGCTATTGTTGGCAGGTTGAACCAGATAATATGTTTACAATGTCGCGAATTAAAGAAGTGAGCAAATTACGCCAACAGGGTTGTCCAACACTGCCATCTTCCATAGGTATCGAAAAGAGCAGTAATGTGTTTTTACGCACAAATAACCCCAGCGTTGTGACTTATGCTCAAAAATTGAGCGATCTCTATCTCGAAAATGAGATCCAGATCTTTGCTATTTTGCGCGAAAAAAAGAATAATCTTTGAGCTGTAACTGAGCATAAATTATGCAAGGCTTGATCTGAACCCTAAACACACATACCATCTGTCAAAATTTTGAGGATGACTGGATGAACATAAAGCTACATTTGGCCCTATTGGGTGCGTTGTTGCTGACCGGTTGCCAGGCGTTACAAACCGACTCAGATAAAAATAAGTTGGGTTCTACCGTTAACGTAATGTCGAATTATAGGTCGCATGCAACCTCGGCTCTGGATCGATCGGAAAGCTCACATCCGTACATGTGGGACCGCATTGCTGACGAGATGCAGTTGACCATTCCAAATGATCCTGACGTCATTGCTTATCGTGATTGGTATATCCAACATCCAAAGTACCTGCGAACTGTCACCGAACGTGCCGCCCCCTTCCTCCACTTGATCTCTGAGGAAATTGATAAACGTCAGATGCCAATGGAGCTGGTGTTATTGCCCATTGTTGAAAGTGCATATAACCCTAATGCCCGCTCCCATGGCAACGCTGTTGGCTTATGGCAATTCTTAAGTGCATCAGGCAGACGCTATGGTCTGAAACAGGATTACTGGTATGACGGTCGTCGTGACGTTGTAGCATCAACTCAGGCTGCGCTGGATTATCTGGCTCAGTTAAATGCGTATTTTGAAGGTGATTGGATGAACGCCGTTGCTGCATACAATGCAGGTGAAGGCCGAATTCAAGACGCCATTGATGCAAATCGCGCTCGTGGTAAAGCGACAGATTTTTTCTCGCTGCAATTACCTCGTCAGACGATGGAATATGTACCACGCATGCTGGCATTAGCTGATGTCATCAAAAATGCGAAAAAATATGGCATTGACCTGCCGAAAACACCTAATCGGGCGTCGGTTCGTTTGATCGATACTCACGGTCAGGTGGATTTGCGCACTGCGGCAGAACAGGCAAATATGTCATTTCCTGCGTTGAAGCGTCTGAACCCAGGTTTAAGCCGCAACACGACCTCACCAAAAGGGCCCGATCATTTGTTGGTGCCTATCGGTGTAGCTGATGAGCTTGAACTGGCATTGGCCGATATGGCACCGCAAAAACGTTTGCGTGATGACAGTGAACGCGTAGCGATTGCCAGCAATGATGTGACTGATGATAATGATGATACCGCTGATACGAATAATGATAGTAAGTCATCAGCAACTATTGGTATCCACCATAAAGTAAAACGCGGTGATACCTTAGGCACAGTCGCTCGTAGTTATGGCGTATCAGAAAAGCAGTTAGCACAATGGAACCGCTTGGGTAAGAATAAAATTAAGCCTGGTCAGGTTTTATTGGTCAATGCGCCAGTAAGTAAAGTATCTGGCAAAACAGCTAAGCTGTCTGTTGCTAAAGCAGCCAAGTTAAAACGTTATGAAGTACGTCGTGGTGATTCACTTTCTTCCATTGCGGAGAAATTTCAGATCACCGTGAATGAACTGATGCGCTGGAATAGTTTAGGGCACAACCACCTTAAACCAGGCCAAACGTTAACCGTTCGACTTGATAACAGTGGCGTATAAACTAGCCATCGAATAAACAAAACCGGGAGCAATACTCCCGGTTTTGTTTTATGTACGATCCACATTAATATGTTCAAACACTTTCATCATAAACAGGAAATATGATGGCTGATTTCATTCTCATCACTGGTTGCTCTACAGGCATAGGTTTGCATTTAGCCCAGCGTCTGCAACAAGAGGGTTACCAGGTCTTAGCAACAGCAAGAAAAGAGAATGATGTAACTCGCTTACAACAATCAGGGCTGCGCGCACATAAACTTGATCTGAATGATGAACACAGTATTGAGGCCGCCGCCGAGTGGGCATTAGCTGAATCAGACGGTCAGTTATATGCACTCATAAATAATGGTGCGTATGGTCAGACAGGTGCCATTGAAAATCTACCAACCCAAGCCTTACGCGAGCAGTTCAATACGAATTTGTTTGGCTGGCATCATTTACTCCGGCTAATACTACCCACCATGCTGCAACAAAACCGCGGTCGGATTATACAAATCAGCTCAGTTCTCGGTTTGGTAGCTATGAAATATCGCGGTGCTTATAACGCCAGTAAATTTGCACTGGAAGGTTATACTGACACTTTGCGACTCGAATTACGGGATACAGCAATTCAGATAAGTCTCATTGAGCCAGGACCAATCCGCAGTCAATTTCGCAGTAATGCACTGATTAAATTTCAGCAACATATTGATGTAGCAACCAGTCGCCATCATGAAGTTTATCAACAAACATTACAGCGTTTACAAAATCCAACACCGAAAAACCGTTTTACGCTGGAACCTGAATCTTGTTTGAAACCGGTATTGCATGCATTACGCAGCAAACGCGCCAGAGCACGATACGGCGTGACTTATCCTACCCATTTATTTGCCTTGTTACGGCGAATATTACCGACACGCTGGTTAGACAGTATTCTTTGCCGCTCTGCATAAAAAAATGCCGCAAATTTTTTGCGGCATTTTTTCGGACATTAATAGTGCTGACCGTTATCGTAATAATTCGTTCGTTGTAGAGGCTGTACCACAACAGCTACATCAGCCTCTAGTTTCGATTTGACAATCGATGTTATCAATCGAACCGCGGCATCTTGCATCTCTTGTCCACGATCAAACCAGAAAAGCTCAATAAATGGATATGCCTTACCACCAAAACGTGTCGCAATAAACTCAGCCGGAATATACTCAATAGTAAAATGTGCAGCCGGAGCCTTAGTCAGTTCAGCTAACTGTTCAACTAAGGTTTCACTGATGGCTACCACTATGTCACGTTGCATTCCTCGACATCGAATATGAGGCATTAAATATCTCCATGATAAAAAATAGATTTCTACACTATGGTAATGCCCTGATCTCTGGAATGAAAGGCTTTGGCTGGCTAGGGTTATTACTGCTCACCTTATCACCCGACAGAGTTCTGGCAGCATCATCGCCTGATTTTTGGTTAGCAGAACGAGGCGAGCAAAAGCTCTGGCTGTTAGGCTCAATCCATGTCGGACACGAAGAGATGTATCCGTTGCCGCCAGCCATTATGCAACGCTGGCAACAGGCAGATAATTTGATTGTCGAGACCGATCTCAATCAATCTGATCCTACTAGTCAGCAAAGCTTGCTCTCTTATGCCATGTTGCCTACTGACACAACATTGTCTCAACAACTCAGCCTACCGCTTTACCAAAAAACCATTCAAACTGCAGCACTGTATCAATTAAGTGAGCCCCTATTGTCTAAGTTTCGACCTTGGTTTGTTGCTATTACTTTGCAACAACAAGCCATTCAACAAGCGGGGTATAAAGCCGCATTAGGTGTCGATCAATACTTCATTGGCTTAGCAAAAGATAAACAGATTTCCATTCATTATCTGGAAACGCCCGACCAACAACTTGCTTATCTCGCTGGATTGGGTGGCGTAGAAAATGATTTTCTCGAAGCAACGTTAAAACAAATCAATAAAGTTAACGCTGACTTACCCGATCTCATCAAAGCATGGGAAAAAGGCGATCGGAATAAAATTCAGGCTTTACTGGAAGATGATGATACCAGCCCCGAATTACGCCAATATTTAGAACAGCATTTAATCAAAGAAAGAAATCAAAATTGGCTGCCGAAGATTATGTCGGAAACTTATCCGCATAATTTTATGGTTGTAGGTGCCATGCACCTGTATGGTCCAAATGGATTAATTCAAATGTTGAAGCAAAACGGATACAAAATATCTAACATCCAGACTCGATGAAATACGCATATTCCAGATATTGCTTAATCAAACAATAAACTTAAACTCTGGTCTGTCTCAGATCCGAGCGTTATTATGACGCGGACCGCACGTATTATTTGTTGTTGCAGAAAGTAAACAGGAAACACAGCATGTCTTATCAATTATTAGAACAACGTTTTCAACAACTGCATCATCTGCAACATCTGCAGGCGATTTGTGGCTGGGATCAGGCCACAATGATGCCAGATGGAGGAAATCAGGCGCGTGGTGCAGCATTAGCTGAACTGGCCTTGCTACAACATCAAAAATTGACCGCCCCAGAGATCGCGGACTGGCTGAATACTGCCGAAAATGAAACTTTATCTGACGAACAACAAGCCAATTTAAATGAAATGCGTCGTCGTTGGCAGAACGCAGCATTGTTACCAGAAGATTTGGTTCAAGCCAAAACACTGGCAGGTTCACGTTGTGAACACGCATGGCGTGAACAACGCAAAAACAATGATTGGAAAGGATTTGAGCCTAATCTGAAAGTAGTCGTTGATTTGACCCGCGAAGCAGCCCAGATCCGGGCAGAAGCGTTAGAACTGACACCTTACGATAGCCTGATCGACCTCTATGAACCAGGGATGAGCAGCACCCAATTACTGCGTATCTTCACTGAATTAAAATCCTGGTTGCCACAAATCATTCGTCAGGCGGGTGAACGCCAATCTCTCTACAATCCCGTCAAACCAGAAGGCAGTTTCCCTGTTGTTCGCCAAAAATCATTAGGCTTACACGCGATGAAATTGCTGGGCTTTGATTTTAATCATGGCCGTCTGGATATCAGTGCCCATCCATTTTGCGGTGGTGTACCAGAAGATGTGCGCATTACCACGCGCTACAATGAAAAAGATTTCATGCCAAGCCTGATGGGTGTCATCCATGAAACGGGACACGCACGATACGAACAAGGCTTACCAGAAAAATGGCGTGGCCAGCCAGCAGGCGAAGCCCGCTCTATGGGGATTCATGAAAGCCAGAGCCTGTTTTTTGAAATGCAATTGGCTCGTCATCCTGCATTTCTGCGAAAAATGGCCCCATTAATTAAACAACATTTTGGCGAACAACCGGCGCTGGAAGCTGAAAATCTAATCCAGCTTTATAGCCGGATTGAACCAGGATTTATCCGCGTTGATGCCGATGAATTGACTTACCCTGCTCATATCATTATGCGTTTTGAAATCGAACAAGCACTGATTGAAGAGAAAATTCAGGTACGTGACTTGCCCGAGGTCTGGAACACAAAAATGCAGCAATACCTAGGGTTAAGCACCAAAGGTAATGATGCTATCGGTTGTATGCAGGATATTCACTGGACTGATGGCTCTTTTGGTTATTTCCCAAGTTACACATTAGGCGCCATTTATGCGGCTCAATTTGCCGGAGCTATTGAGCGTGATGTGGGTAATATTGGCGAACTGATCGCTGCCGATGATGGTTTACCACAAATATTCAATTGGCTGAAAACGAATATCTGGGAAAAAGCTAGTCTATTAAGTACCGACGAATTAATTCAACAAGCCACCGGTGAATCGTTAAATACGCAGTGGTTCCGTCGTTATCTGGAACAACGTTATACCAAAGCATTGTAATTTCACCATTGACCACATTGCCCGAATGCAGTGTGGTCAATGGCTGCCTCAACCGTCAAACCCTAAGACTAGAAATAATTCACGGTGAGTTCCCGCGTATAATCAAATCCTTCCAGAACTTGCATCATTGCATCCGGCGTTTCATCAAATGGCTGATAGTTTATTTGATGTTGCTGACGGAACTTTTCTTGTTGCAATGGCGGTAATTCATTCCAGACCTCTGCCGGGATCGCAAATTGACGCCAGCTCAACGGATCTGGTTGTGCCGCATTAAATAAATGAACCGCTTCAATACCACCCTCATGTAGCAACATACTTCGGAAATAACTTTCATCGGCAGAGCTGTTGCTACTATCTAAAACAGCAGCCGGCGGTAAGTCCCACCGCTTTCGCCAGTCAATGGCAGGAATATTTTCTTCAGTTTTCGATGAAAACTCAGGCTGGTCTAGTACATCGGCCGACAGCATCGACAGTAACAGCGAAAAATAACTTCGCTGTTCTTGATGTACAGCATCATTAAGTTGTTGGCCGAGCTGCAATTCATCGACCAAAAAGTGCTCACGGATCGTTTGTGTAAGCATAAAAAGTCTGAAAAATGAGCATTTGAACTTATATCGGCGAAATTTCTCTGATCTTTAGCACTTTCGGGGTTCACAAACAGGAAGTTTCTGGTAGTATTCGCTCCGCACTTGAGGAGGGATTCCCGAGCGGCCAAAGGGATCAGACTGTAAATCTGACGGCTCTGCCTTCGAAGGTTCGAATCCTTCTCCCTCCACCATTAAGTGCATAATAAATCGCAAAAAAAGCTCGTGGAGGGGTTCCCGAGCGGCCAAAGGGATCAGACTGTAAATCTGACGGCTCTGCCTTCGAAGGTTCGAATCCTTCCCCCTCCACCATCTCCACACTATTCCTGTTTATAATAACTTTCCAAGCACTGAATACAAAACTGTCTTATTATTCCTTCAGTGATATTTGGGAAGAAATTCAATGCTAACTGCGGAATCCGAAAATAGTACATATCTCCAGCTCAGCATGCTCGAAAAACGTATCGTCGTTGTCGACGACCAGCGTTCCTTTCAGATCCTGATTAAAGCCTTGTTACAAAACCTCGGTTTCAGTCGAATTACGCTACTCAGTTCAGCAGAAGAAAGCCGTAAGCGTTTCCAGAAAGAACAATTCGATATTTACCTGATTGATTATAACCTCGGCCATGGCGAAAACGGCCGTCAGCTCATGGATTATCTGAAACAACAAAAACTAGTCCCTGTCGACTCTGTTATTTTTATCATCAGTGGCGATAATTCACGCTCTATGGTTTTGAGTGCGCTGGAATCAGAACCTGACGACTACATGATGAAACCCTTTTCGCAAGAACAGCTTCGACTTCGGTTACTGCGAGCACTAAACCGTAAGCAGCAACTGTTACCGATGCTCACTGCATTCCAATCAGCCGATACCGAGCAGGTTTTGGTCGAATGTAAAAAAATCATCTCGCAAAACAGTCGTTATGCCAATTATTGTCGTTGCATCATGGCTGAGATATATCTGGAACAAAACAGAGCACAAGAAGCGAAGCAAATTCTAAATGAAGGTTTGGCGGTGCGTGAATCGGCTTGGTTACGCCTTTTTCTCGGTCGAGCAACACAGCAATTAGGGGATCACGATGCTGCAATTGTGCATTTACATTCCGCATTACAACTACGGCCGTTCATGGTCGATGCCTATCGCTGGCTTGCTTATTCACAATTGGCTATCGGAGCAAGTGAAGAGGCTATTGCAACGCTGGAACGAGCAGTAAGTATTTCCCCGCAGTCGGGCCGACTACATCAACAAATCGCCGAACATTGCTTAAGCCAGCATGATTATTTCCGGGCAAAACAATCATTAGCCACACTGCTGGATTTACATCGTTACGCCGTTGATGATAATCCGCAGATATTAGGCAGCTATATTCATTGTGTGATTTTGCATGCGATTAATAGCCAAGACCCCTACCACATCGGCAATTTACAAAAACAAGTCAACACCGCTTTATCTCGTTGTAGAGACAGCTTGATAAACCATGATTTTGATTTTCATACGTTTGAACATATATGTCAGGCGCGAGTGCAAATGGCTCGAGGCAATCTGCCAAAAGGAAAACAGCTGCTGTATAAATCAACGCAGGATTATCTTGATACACCAGAAACAATGTCATCAGAGATATTAAGTGAAACCATTTTGGCGATGCTACAGCTCGGGGAGTTTGAATTTGCCGATCAATTGCAAAAGTCATTGCCACCAGAGCAGGCCAAAGACCCGTTACTAACGCAGTGTATCCAATCTATTCGTTCTGATACCGTAATAACCGAACGCAGAAACCAATACCAACTGAGTAACGAACTGGGCATCAAAGCCTTTACTCAAGGCGATCTGGAAATGGCATTAAAACATTTCCGCGATGCACAACGTAAGGCTCCAGCAAATACTAGTGCGGCACTGAATAAAACACAGGCTCTATTGGCTTTATGCCAGCAACAACAGACACGAAAAGAGCTGTTGACGGAGTTAAGTGAAACATTAACGATTATGGACGGCGTACCGCTAAACCCGGCACAGAAAGCACGTTATGAACAATTGAAGGTAGAGTCTATGGCTCTGCTAAAACCACGAAAACGCTGAGTTGACTTAAATCATATGAAAATTATTTCTTTTAACATCAACGGGCTAAGAGCCAGACCACATCAATTACAAGCCATTATTGAGCAACATAACCCTGACATCATCGGCTTACAAGAAACTAAAGTTCATGATGAGATGTTTCCAAGTAGTCTGATTGAAGAGCTCGGTTATCAGGTTCATTTTCACGGCCAAAAGGCACATTATGGCGTCGCATTATTATCCCGTACAACGCCAGATGCGATCATCAAAGGTTTTCCTGCTGATGATGATGAAGCACAACGACGGTTAATAATCGGACAGTTTCAGCAAGAAAATGGTCGTTTACTAACGGTGTTTAATGGTTATTTTCCACAAGGTGAATCTCGCGATCATCCAACTAAATTTCCAGCCAAACAAAAATTTTACCAAGACCTGCTGAGTTATTTACAACAAAACCATCATCCTGATGAAGATATCGTAATTATGGGTGATATGAATATTTCTTCGACTGATCTTGATATCGGTATTGGTGAAGCTAACCGTAAACGCTGGTTACAAACAGGGAAATGCTCTTTCTTGCCGGAAGAAAGAGAGTGGCTTAATGAATTATTCGCTTGGGGTTTTGTCGATACCTGGCGCAGCCAAAACCCTGATTCTAATGAGCATTTCTCATGGTTCGATTATCGTAGCCGTGGTTTTGATGATAATCGCGGGTTGCGGATCGATCTGTTGCTTGCCACCCCAGTACTGCAACAACGTTTACAGCATACCGGTATTGATTACCAGATCCGTGGTATGGAAAAGCCATCTGATCATGCACCGATCTGGGCTGAGTTTATTTAGCTGGCTCAGCACTTGTACTTGCCGTCATCGCAACTGCCGGCGGGAGAGTAAAGTTAAGCGCAAGCTCCTCTCTCGCTCGTAGTACCGATTCCCGATAACGCGCCAACTCACGTACAGGCACATGATCCAGTCGATTCTGATAACGATAAGTGACCCGCAATAACCGTGGTTTTACCTGCTGAACCCAAATACTGAAACTGAATACTTCATTTTCATAATGCTGATTGTAATCGGCAATATTTACATCATGCGGTAAATGAAAGATAAACTCTTGGCGGATTTTAAGTGGTGGCCCGAGTGCTAGAGGTTGCTTTCTTGAGTTATCAATTGTTTTCAGATAATTATCAATCAGATCTGCATATAACGGCAGACCATTTCGAGCTAACTCTTCTGAGCCACCGGATAACGTAAATTGTTGACGTAATACCAGTTCATTTCTCTGTAGATCATCTTGAACATCCGGTAAAGAATGGCTTTCTAAATCAGAATACAGTTTTGAATAATAACCAACCTGCTGATGACTAATTTGTTCCGGAGAGGTATTTTTCCAGGAAGAACGCTGCGACTCAGCTTCATGCCCTGAATAACGAGCTTCAACTAATAACCGACTACGCGGTTCATCCAGCCAAAGCTCTCGCCGTAATACTGTTTCCGGCGCACGATATTTGTCATCCATTGCGACCAATTCTTTGCTGTCTGATGCAACAGGCAACGCATAATGCAAATAAGGAACACCGATGGTGTCCAGATCCGAGCCTTGATTCAGATCGGTGCCATCCATCCAATATTGTTGCTCACCCAGCGATAACGTCACAATGACATGATCAAAAGCATAAGGCGATGGTAGCTGTTTGGGCAGAATAGTGCCCTGTTCCAGATTAACTAAAGCCGCCTGCGGATTGAGCCCCATCGCTCTGAGTAATGCCATTAGCAATACTGTTTTATCCTTACAGTCGCCATAACGACGGTACAAGGTATCAGAGGCTTTACGTGGTACATGTGAGCCAATACCATCCTCAATTCCCAGATAACGCACCTGTTGCTGCACAAACTGCAAAGCAGCCATTACTCGAGCTTTAGGTTGGGTAGAAGTTTGCATAAGTTGATCGGCAACTTGTTGTACGACGGGTTCAACAACCGCGGTTTGCTCATAGAGCGGCAAAGCCCATTGCACAACATCTTGCCATGATGAAAACTCACTCAGCGACCAGTAATGATGCGGAGTAAACCAGGCCGGCACATCATTATCTACATTTATCGCCGCAACCGGAGATTGTTGCCATAACAATTCACGATGTGTGGAAGACTCCGTCATGGTCAACTTGCCATTCGGGCCTTCCGGCACCGAATAATAGAGCGTACGCCCGCTATTGACTAACACCCGCACAGAGTTAAATGCCACTGGCATTTCCCAATCCAGTTGCATTTGTATACTAAATTTATTGCCTAATACCGGATTATTACCAATCGTGCTGTAGCTATATTCCAAAACATCCCCTACCCGAATATCCGGTAAAATCAGGTAAGCCGTTTTAGTTCCAGAATAAAGAAAATGCTCAAGATCCGGTTCCCGCTGAAATAGCCGTAACTCATTGGGTTCCAACCGATCAAGATAAACACCTTGTCTTAACACGCGCACCTGATGTATCTGCAGTGTTTGATACCCGGGATCAAAATCAAATGACAACTGAGAGGCCTGCTCCAACCCCTCAGTGCTCGTGATTTGCATGACATAATGGGTATATTGCGAAACCTGGCGAGCTTCCAGATTCAGCTGACGATCGATTAATTGATAACGCAGGCCGTTAACCGGCGAAGATTGGTGAGAAACAGTGGGCAATTGCAGGCTCTGCACCCATTGCGGTGCAGGCTCAAATTTGACTTGCTCATCAGCTGAAGCAGTCAGACTAAAAAATAACAGGAAGAAACTGACGAGCAACTGAACGAACAAAATGGAACCCTTAACTAGATACGCATAAGCACCAATATGGTATCACGCTATAGATCCCAGATAATACCCGCTTAACCAATTCTCGGACGCAAATGTGCATACCAGTGGCGTTCCAAACGGCGAAAACCCCAAACCAGCATTAAACTCAGCATTAAATACAACACACCGGCAGTAATAAACGCTTCAAACGGTGTGTAATAACGAGCGTTAATGATCCGTGCTGCGCCCGTCAGATCGACTACCGTGATAACACCAGCGACAGATGAACCATGAAGCATCAGAATCACCTCATTGCTATAGGCTGGCAACGCTCGTCGTAACGCGCTCGGCAAGATGATATGTCGTAACATTTGCCAGCGCGACATACCAAAAGCTGCGGCCGCTTCCAGTTCCCCTTTCGGGATCATTTGAATAGCACCACGAACAATTTCTGCCGTATAAGCGCCAGTGTTTAAAGCAAAAGCCAGCAGTGAACAAAACCACGCTTCTTGGAACCATTTCCAAGCCCATGAATGCTGTAACCACTGCCATTGCCCTGCGCCGTAGTAAATAATAAACAACTGCACCAGCAACGGCGTTCCACGGAAAAAATAGATATAAGCCCAAGCAGGATAACGTAAAACAGCACTCTGACTGTTGCGTAAGATACCGACCGGGATCGCAATGCTTAACCCTGCGAGCAATGAAACCGCCACCAACCAGACAGTATTGATTAACCCTTCCAGATAGGTCGGCCATTCATTATAAATAATGGAAAAATCAAACATCCGACTTACCTCGTTTTAATTGCATAACGTAATTCAGCCCAACGCAACAATGCCGTAGAAACTGCGGTAAAACCCAAGAAAATCAGCGCAACAAACATATAAAAAGTAAACGGTAATTGTGTACTGCCAGCGGCTAAACCCGCTTTACGCACCATATCATCTAAGCCGATCACCGATACCAATGCGGTGGTTTTCAGTAAAACCAGCCAGTTATTACCAAATCCCGGCAATGCATGCCGTACCATTTGTGGAAATAAAATTCGGTGAAAAACCTGCCACGGCGACATGCCATAAGCATATGCCGCTTCTAGCTGTCCTCGTTCAACAGCCAAGATTGCGCCCCGGAACGTTTCCGCCATATAAGCGCCAAAAATGAAACCTATTGCCAAAACACCAGCGATAAATGGGCTGACATCAATGTAATCAGGAACATACGAAACCCATTCGTGATTAGGATTGCGTCCTGTTAGCCAACCGTTTATGCCTTCGTTAATTTGGGTACATAAGAAATTCAGGAAGATCTGTCCACCGAAGAAGATCAGCATCATCAGGATCAAATCAGGGATACCACGCACCAACGTGGTATAAAAAGTAGCAATACCTTTCGCCACGCGGTTTTTAGATAGCTTAGCCAGCGCCCCCATCATGCCCAATACAGCCGCAACTAATACTGACAAGAGCGCAACTTCCAGCGTGATCCAAGCACCATCAAATATCGTGGCACTATAGCCTTTCAAATCGAACATACCGTTATCCATCAAAACGGGCCCACAATGGGCCCGTTAAATACAGAAATTATGAACGTGCGGTTTTATTCGCCGTAAACATCAAAATCAAAGTATTTATCATTAATTTTCTTGTAGTTACCGTTAGCACGGATATCTTTAATCGCTTTGCTGAACATCGCTTTCAGATCACCATCACCCTTACGTAACGCGACACCGGCACCTTCACCGAACCATTTTTTCTCAGTTAGGCCTGGTCCGATCAAGCTATATTCGCCGTTTGATTTTTTCACTAAACCATCAATCAACGAAGCAGCGTCAGCCAAAACATAATCAACGCGGCCAGATTTCAGATCCAAATACGCTTCATCAGCTGTGCCGTAGCGTTTGATAGTGGCGTGAGGGAAGTTATCAGAAACATAAGTATCCATAGATGTAGCACGTTGCACACCGATCTTCTTATCTTTCATGAAAGCGTCAGTCAGCTCAAGTGTGGCGCCTTTTTTAGCGGCAAAACGAGCTGGCACATGTTGATATTTTTCAGAAAAATCAATGCTTTTCTTACGTTCTTCCGTAATATCCATTGTAGAAATGATTGCATCAAATTTACGCGCCATCAGACCAGGGATCATACCGTCCCAGTCTTGTTTAACGATGGTACATTTTACTTTCATCTGTTCACACAGCGCATTGGTGATATCAACATCAAATCCCAACAATTGGCCTTTTTCATCAACGCTAGAAAATGGAGGGTAAGCACCTTCAATCGCAACACGAACTTCTTTCCATGGTTTCGCCTGAACACCGGTAACCATGAAACTAGCCATAACGACTGTTAACAACAGTTTTTTCATTGTTTGCTCCTTGCTGATTTTATAAGCGTATCAATAAGTGGACGATATAAACTGACGGAAACGCTCTGATTTAGGATTAGCGAACAGTTCTTTAGGATCGCCATCTTCTTCAACTCGTCCCTGATGCAAAAACATGACGCGATTTGAAACATCACGAGCGAAAGCCATTTCATGTGTCACCACCAACATAGTCCGACCTTCTTCTGCCAAACCACGCATGACAGACAACACTTCCCCCACCAATTCCGGATCTAGCGCAGAGGTGGGTTCATCAAACAACATCACTTCTGGGTCAACGGCCAATGCACGAGCAATAGCTGCACGTTGTTGCTGCCCGCCAGACAAATGGCCAGGATAATAATCACGACGCTCATACAGGCCAACACGATGCAGTAATGCTTCTGCTTTCTCGATCGCTTCTTGGCGCGGTACTTTCAACACATGCACAGGTACTTCAATGATATTTTGCAATACCGTCATATGAGACCAAAGATTAAAACTTTGAAATACCATCGCAAGACGAGAACGGATCCTGGCAACCTGTTTCGCATCTTCAGGCACACGTTCACCAGATTTGTCGGCTTTCATACGAATTAGCTCACCATGGACATAAACATCTCCACTGGTGGGCGTTTCCAACAAATTAATACAACGCAAAAACGTTGATTTACCTGAACCAGACGAACCAATAATAGAAACAACATCGCCTTTATGCGCTGTCAGATTAATTCCCTTCAGTACCTCGTTGGAACCAAAGCGTTTACATAAATTCTGCACCTCTAAGGTGGCAATTTGCTCCATATATGAGCCTTTCCCAATAATCGCTGAACACGAAAATTCACTGCAAAAATAATACCTAGAAAAATACCAGCATCAGCTTTAAATACAAAATTATTATTGATATTTTTTTACCCAAGCAGCATAAATATTCAAAATATGAACTTATTATGCACTTTACGCCTACAGGTTTTCTAATGAAACTATAAGAACTATCTCTCCCCTTTGCTCGATAATCGGCAGGTCTATTTTCACCTTTTGAGGTCTGTAATAGTTTTGTCATCTCCGTATTTTAGTTTTATATGAGCTGTGATATACGGAAAGTACTTGTCGGGATACAAGTTAGCGGGTTAATTCCCACAATGCGCCAAAACTCATTTGGTTATGCATAAATGAATTTTGGCCTGCAAAATGCTTATTATAGTTTGTACGTTCTTTAGTTTGAGACGAGGGGGTAGTTCCATGGATAGGTTCTCACTGGAAACAGAAGAGCTGACCGTCAGCGACACTGATGTACGTCAACGCCAAGCAAACAAAAAACGCAAATGGAGAGAAATCGAGGCCTTAAAAGACCGATATCGCTTGCAACGAGAATTACAGTCTATCGATTTAAACTATGAGTTAAGCATCAATGATGTTTCACTGAATTGAAAAAAATGGCGCTAATTAGCGCCATTTTTTATTTTTAAATCGATATTTATGCGGATAACAACTGCATAGCCAGATCTTGATAACGTTCGGCAACTTGTCGCCCGAATAGTGGATCATCACTGGTCATATTGGCCCAATTATGTTCAAGGTGACGCCAATCATCTTCTGTCATGGCTTGCCGTAATAGCGGGAATACGGTGCCTTCTTCATAGTCCAAATGCTGTTGTTGCAACGCAATAAATTGCTCTAATGCTAATGCAACATGATCCAGCGGAATGACTGCATCCATCAGGATCATATCAACCATTTCACGAAGCCCTTCGCCACTGCTCACAATCAGTTTATGTTGATCTTTAAGTTCAGAAGTTACACTAGTCGGATCACTGCACCGGTACGCAACGTAATAATCATAGATCAGATCTTCTCGCGGATGATGGCGTGTATCTGACACTTCACTTAAATAACTCAGTGCATCTTTAAGCAAATCGAAGCGTATCGTTTTTTCACTGCGCAACGCCGTCAATTTGTCACGTAACACATCCAGTAATTTGGAAATGTTGAGGTGATCTTGGTGCAAAATATCCAACATGGTGCACGCTCCTGAACAAAAGACCAAAGATGACAATTAAGCAATTATAGTAAATTTTATAATCAATCGTTGGCCTAACCTTAAATGTGCCAGCGATATCACGCAATCAATGGGATCTGCCAATTTATTTGCGTTTTTCCCGCATCTGCTAAATATTGATTTGTTTTAGAAAAATGCCCACAGCCCAGAAAACCACGATGTGCCGATAACGGGCTTGGATGCGGTGCCATCAAAACATGATGCCGTTGACGATCGATATATTGCCCTTTTTTCTGCGCATGATTTCCCCAAAGCAAAAAGATCAAACCATCCCGCGATTCATTCAGGCTAGCAATGACACGATCCGTAAATGTCTCCCAGCCCAGCGAGGCATGCGAGTGAGCTTTCCCTGCTTCTACCGTTAAAACGGTGTTTAATAACAAAACACCCTGCTCGGCCCATGACAGAAGATAACCATGTTTAGGCGTTTCAAATCCTGGAATATCACGTTGTAGTTCTTTGTAAATATTAACCAGCGAGGGCGGCACAGCAACACCCGGCAACACGGAAAAACAAAGTCCGTGTGCTTGGTTTGGCCCGTGGTAGGGATCTTGGCCTAAAATAACCACTTTGACATCAGCAAATTCTGTATATTTGAAAGCATTAAATACATCAGCGGATGGTGGGTAAATAGTCTTGCCTGATTCACGTTCATGCCGAACAAAATTCATTGTTTCTTGAAAATACGCCTGCTGCTTTTCTTTTCCCAGCACATCACTCCACGTTTGCATTTTGCTCTCCCGCTCGCATCAAAACGCTATTTTAGCTTACTTCGCCATTAAACGGGATCAGCCAAATATGTAGTAAAATTACAAGAAAATGATGTGAAACTTTCCTTACATTTTTAATGTTAGATACAAAATGTATATTTATTGATTCAGATCAAGCTTTAGAGGGAATAGACCTCAGCTTTACATGGGTATCCCCTTGCACATAGTTAGTAAATTTACTAATGTAGTATCAAAGATACATGATTAAACCAAGCCGGTTTAATCCCCTGACATAACGGGGCACTTTTTCTTGTATATGTGACAAGAATCGCCCCAAACTATCGAGGTATATATCATGGTTAAGGGTATTCAAATCACTCAGGCAGCTAATGCAGATCTGATCAATTCTTTCTGGTTACTGGATGAAGCCAAGCAGGAAGCTCGTTGCCTGTGCTCTAAAGATCCACGCTATACCGAAGATCAGGTTGTAGCTGTTGAGTCTCTAGGTAACATCGAATTTCGTGAAGTGCCAATGAGCTTTGCGCCACAAGTTGAAGGTGGCCAACACCTGAACGTAAACGTTCTGCGTCGTGAAACATTGGAAGATGCTGTTGCGAATCCAGAAAAATATCCACAACTGACAATTCGTGTTTCTGGTTATGCAGTTCGCTTCAACGCTCTGACTCCAGAACAGCAACGTGATGTGATCACTCGTACATTCACTCAATCACTGTAATTTGTTCGTTGTTGCCAGACGAACAGACAAAAAAGCCGGATTAAATATCCGGCTTTTTTATTTTTCAATTTTCAAACGGGAGTGAGTTTATATTCAGCTTGCCGTTTGGAAATCATAGAATTACAGCTGTTACAAAAATAATCTACAGCCCCACATGCTTGCAAACGTTCGAGTTCCGCATGACAAGTGGGACAAGTAGCGACGAGGCTAAACTGTTTTGCACAGTGGACACAGGTTGTTGTAGAGAACCGTGGATCAAGTCCTTCTTGCTGACAAGAAGGACAGGTGATTTGATAAGCCATTTCACCTCTCCTTAAGAGTAGTTACCCTTTCTTAACAAAACTCATCATACGGCGACGTTTGCGGATCTGAGTTTGTGTCAACTTATTGCGTCGTCCTTCAAATGGGTTATCACCTTCCTGAAATTCAATATGGATCGGTGTACCCATAATTTTGAGTGACTTACGGTAATAGTTGATCAGATAGCGCTTATACGATTCAGGTAAATCTTTAACCTGATTACCATGAATAATGATCCGTGGTGGATTATAACCACCAGCATGCGCATATTTCAGTTTCACACGGCGGCCACGTACCAATGGTGGCTGATGATCTTCAGCGGCCATGTTCATGATACGGGTCAACATAGAAGTACTGATACGTTTAGTTGCTGAGCGGTAGGCTTCCTGAATTGAATCAAACAGGTTACCCACACCTGAGCCATGCAATGCAGAAATGAAATGCACACGCGCAAAATCAACAAAACCAAGACGACGTTCTAAGTCTTCTTTGATTTTCTCTTTTGTATCCTGATCTAAACCATCCCATTTGTTAACTGCAATGACGATTGAACGACCAGAATGCAGAGTAAAACCTAATAAGCTTAAATCTTGATCAGATACGCCTTCGCGTGCATCAATCAATAACAATACTACGTTAGCGTCTTCAATCGCCTGCAACGTTTTAACAACAGAGAATTTTTCGACTGTTTCGTAGATTTTTTTCTTCTTACGCACACCCGCAGTATCAATAACGATGTATTGCTGTTCATCACGTTCCAGCGGAATGTAAATAGAATCGCGGGTAGTACCTGGCAAATCGAATACAATGACGCGATCTTCACCTAACATACGATTGGTTAACGTTGATTTACCAACGTTAGGCCGGCCAATAATGGCAAATTTAATCGGTAAATCCGCATAACGATCTTCACCGCTTAATTCATCTTCTTCTGATTCGACATCAACATCCGTGCCTTCCAACGCTGCCCAGTATGCCGCATCTTCGTCTGCCGCTTCTTCTTCAGCAGATTTACCAGTTAACTCTTCAAAGAACGGTGCCAGTGCCTTTTCCAGCAAAGATGTCACACCGCGACCATGGGAAGCGGCGATTTGATAGATTTCGCCCAGTGCCAGACTGTAAAACTCAGCACAATGAGCATCGCCATCTAAACCGTCTGTTTTATTCGCGACCAAAAATACCTTTTTCTTTTGACGACGCAGATGGTTAGCAATACCAATATCAGCACTGGTAACGCCTGCTCGGGCATCAACCATAAACAACACTACATCAGATTCATCAATCGCCTGCAGCGATTGTTCAGCCATTTTGACTTCGATACCTTCTTCGGAACCATCAATCCCGCCGGTATCAACGACAATAAAATTCATGTCATCGACAACTGCCTGACCGTATTTACGGTCACGCGTTAATCCTGGAAAATCAGCCACCAGTGCGTCCCGGCTACGCGTCAGACGATTAAATAATGTGGACTTGCCAACGTTCGGGCGTCCCACCAGGGCTACCACAGGGGTCATATAAAACCTCAACTATTAAATAAACAGAAGCCCCTGATACCAGATCAGGGGCTATAAACAAACATACAGTCCGAATTATGACGGACGTTTAATAGCAACCAGTTCGCCGCCGCGGGTTTGAATATAGATCAAATCCCCATCGATGATAGGTGTTGCATACAAGCCAGCACTATCGACTTCCTGCATAGCAGCAATTTTACCCGTTGTTTGTGAAATCCAGTAAAGATAACCTTCACCATCACCCACAACAATATAATCACCTAACACCAACGGGGCCGTCAGATTTCGGTATTCCAATTGAGTATTGGACCATTTTTCTGTGCCCGTCGAACGGTCAATCAAATAAATATGAGATTTTGAATCGGTGATGGCGATGTCGTTTACACCAATACCCATATCTTGATAAGAAGCATATTTACGCTTCCATAATTCATCCCCGGAGATCAGTTTACGGGAAATTAACTGACCATTGTAAGCAACAGCATAAAGCTCATCATCAACAATCACAGGTGCAGCATCAACATCGACCATGCGATCAAGATCGGTCTGTCCATGCGGTGTCGCAACACGAGTTTCATTGACTAACTGGCCATTTTGCAGCAATACGATGCCAATTTTACCATCAGCCCGACCATACAGTACACCACCAGCAGCTATAACCGGCGCCGCAGTGCCACGCAATGTCAGATTAGGTTGTTCGCTGGTAACCGTCCAATCGATCTTGCCTGTTTCACCATTCAACGCCAGTAGTTGCCCTGCGCCAGTTGAGATCACAACTTTTCCAGAGTCAGTTGCTGGTGTAGCCAGAACTTCCCCCCCAACATCGGTATGCCAGATCAGTTCGCCAGTTTCTTGTTTCAGCGCCAACATTTGTCCGTTTTCTGAACCAACATAAATACGGCCATCTGCTGCGGCTAGACCGCCAGACAAGCGGGCACTGCGTTTTTCTTCATAGAAAGGTTGATCGCTCAGATCAACACTCCACAGTTTCTTACCACTCAGCTTTTCAAAGGCATAAACACGGCCATCTCGCGATGCGGCAAAAATATTGTCGCCGACAATAGCCGGCTGCAGATGCGAATAAAATTTGCCGACGCCTGAGCCAACGCCGCTACTCCAAGCTGTCTCTGGATGAAAAGCTGACTCAACTACAGGTACGTCAGCCATCTTAATGACATCTTCTTCTGAACTACAGCCATAGAGCAATACACTCCCCAGCAATAGACAGCTAAATTTTTGCCAACCTTTATGCATTAGGTTCACCATCCTTCGCTTTATTTCGCTTTAGGCGTATCAGCTTTTTCGCCGGCTACAGAAAGATCATCAAGTTTCATCTGTAAAACAGGGTTTGCACCATTTTTACTAGCTTGCAATGCAACAACATATGCCGCACGTGCTTTTTCAGGTTGTGCTGATGCCAATAACGCATCGCCCCTGACTTCAGCAACAGTGGCTTTATATTGTTCAGCTGTTACGGCATCCAGTGCCTTCAATGCATCTGCTGGTTTATTCATTGCCAGTAATACCCGAGCTAAACGGATACCCGCAACAGGTTTAAACTCATCATCAACACCGTGTTCAGCTACGCGACGTAACTGTTCTGCCGCTAATTCCAATTTATTAGCTTTCACTGCGTCAGCCGACAATTGTAATGCAGCCAGATCACCATAGGTATCACTACCATGATCGGCGATGAACTTGCTAACAGCACTAAATCCCTTCTCATGCTGCTCGGCTAACACTTGCATCACTTGTTGATATGCAGCTGCCGATGCTTCACTACGCTGTTGTACATAGCTGTTGTAATAACGCCAGCCAAATAAGCCGACAAACCCGATCACAACGCCAGCAATAATGGACTTACCATTTTCTTGCCACCAGGATTTGATAGCTTCAACTTGTTGTTCTTCTGAATTGTATATGTCCACTATTATTCTCCCAGCTGATCCAGTATCGGTAACAGTGCTGCAACAGCAATCGTTTGCTGTTCTATTTGATCACGTAAAAATTTAACGGTGACTTTTTGTTCCGCAACTTCCGTTTCACCCAAAATCAAAGCGATTCTGGCTGCAACTTTGTCAGCTCGTTTCATCTGCTTTTTAAAATTACCGCCGCCGCAATGCGTCATTACACGTAACTGCGGACGTTCATTTCGTATGTGCTCAGCCAGCAACAAACCGGCAGATAGTGTGCCCTCACCCGCCATACAGATATAGACATCAACAGTAGCTGGCAGATTATGGATTTTCTCCAGGGTTTCAAGCATCAAAGTCAAACGTTCCAGACCCATTGCAAAACCCACAGCTGGAGTTGCTTGACCGCCGAGTTGTTCAACCAGACCATCATAACGACCACCACCACAGATAGTCCCCTGTGCACCAAGGCTATCAGTCACCCATTCAAATACGGTGTAATTGTAATAGTCTAAGCCACGAACCAAACGTTCATTAACTTGATAAGCAATTCCCGCTGCGTCAAGCAACGCTTTTAATCCACTAAAGTGCGCTTTGGTTTCTTCACCAAAATAATCGGTCAATGTAGGTGCGTGCTGCAAAATTTCTTGCACTTGCGGACTTTTCGTATCCAGTACACGCAGTGGATTAGAGTACATGCGACGTTTACTTTCTTCATCGAGTGCATCTTTGTGTTGTTCAAGAAACACAACCAAAGCATCACGATAAGCCGCTCGCTCTGCGGAGGAACCTAATGTATTCAGCTGTAAAGTAGTGAACTGCTCAATACCTAACTCACGCCACAAACGAGCCGTCAGCATGATCAATTCGGCGTCGATATCTGGCCCATTCAGGCCAAATACTTCCACACCAAACTGATGGAATTGACGATAACGGCCTTTTTGCGGACGCTCATGACGGAACATTGGTCCTACATACCATAACCGACGTTCCTGATTGTAAACCAGACCATGTTCGATACAGGCACGAACGCAACCCGCGGTTCCTTCAGGACGCAGAGTCAGGCTGTCGCCATTACGGTCATTAAAGGTGTACATTTCTTTTTCAACCACATCGGTCACTTCACCGATAGCGCGTTGAAACAGATTAGTCATTTCGACAATCGGCATCCGGACTTCAGAATAACCATAAGAAGAAACGACACGTCGTAAAGTTGCTTCGAGCATTTGCCAGACCGGTGTTTGTTCCGGTAGGCAATCATTCATTCCACGAATTGCCTGAATTTGTTTAGCCACAATAATTCTCAAACTTCTAATACAAAACTGCCCGCATTATAGGGAGTTTAAAAAGACAGGTACAACCTGCTAACTGAGTAACGAAAAAACGGTTTCTTTGTTACTCGTGATGTTGTTGGATCGGAATACGTTTTCCTTGATCCAGCTGTGATGCTTTGGCTCTAATACGTGCTTCAAGCTGATCAAGAATATTTTCATTATCCAGACGGTCAACACGTTCACCGTCTTCATACAAAGCACTCTTGCGATTCGCACCCGCCAGACCTAAATCCGATACCAATGCTTCGCCCGGGCCATTCACAACACAACCAATAATAGAGACATCCATTGGTGTGATAATGTCTTCCAGACGCTCTTCTAAAGCATTGACGGTGCTGATTACATCAAATTCCTGACGAGAGCAGGTAGGGCAAGCGATAAAATTAATACCACGCGCGCGAATACGTAATGATTTAAGAATATCAAAGCCGACTTTGATCTCTTCTACCGGATCTGCGGCTAATGACACGCGCAACGTATCACCAATACCATCTGCTAGCAGCATCCCCAGACCAATCGCTGATTTCACTGCACCGGAGCGGAAACCGCCGGCCTCAGTAATACCCAGATGTAACGGTTGTTCAATCTGTTTAGCTAAGAGTCGGTAAGCGTCAACCGCAAGAAACACATCAGACGCTTTGACGCTGACTTTGAACTGTTCGAAGTTGAGTCGATCCAGAATATCGACATGGCGCATGGCCGATTCAACCAGTGCTTCTGCAGTTGGTTCACCGTATTTATCCATCAGCTCTTTTTCAAGTGAACCACCATTCACACCGATGCGAATTGGGATATTCAGATCGCGAGCACAGTCGACGACGGAGCGAATACGGTCTTCTTTACCAATATTGCCGGGATTAATACGTAAACAATCGACACCATATTCCGCCACTTTCAGTGCAATACGATAGTCAAAATGAATATCGGCGACCAACGGAACAGAAACTTGCTGTTTGATCAGCTTAAATGCTTCTGCGGCATCCATGGTTGGTACTGAAACCCGCACAATATCGGCACCAACGCGCTGCAGTGCCTGGATTTGCGCTACAGTCGCTGCCACATCAGTGGTCAACGTGTTCGTCATTGATTGTACCGATATCGGTGCATTACCGCCCACCGGTACATTTCCAACCATAATCTGTTTACTGATCCGGCGCTTAATAGGTGAAATGTGCTGACTCATGATTTAATTCTTCAACGGTAACTTATAACGAGCAACCACACCCTGACGAATGTAGGACGACATATCAACAGCCTGTCCATGGAAATAGACAGAAACTGCTCTTGGTGCACCAATCGTTAAACTAAACGGTTCTTTACCCGACACATTAACTTTATCGCCGGCATTTTTAGTGCCTTCAAATAAGGACTTTCCTGACGCATCTGTAACTCTGAGCCAACAGGATGCTTTGAATTGCAATTGCAAAGCGATTGAAGCATCAACTGTTGAATCAGCAGATTCAGGTTTTGTCGTTGCAGTAGAGGCAACGGCAGCAGACGATGCCGGTACTATTTTAGTTTGTTCTTGATTGTTTTCTTCAGCCGCGGCATTCGACAACACGGTTGGTTCTTGACCTTCATTATCAGCGGCTACTGGTAAATCTGTTGATGTTTCAGCCGTATCTTCGGCACTGCTGGTTACAGTCACAGGCGCAGCACTGGTTGTCGCGACTGGATTAGCCGTTGTGGCTTGAGCTGCACTCGGTTTTGCCGCCAAAACAGCATCGGTTGCTTTTACTACGAGTTGCCCAGCTTCATTAATAGCTGTTGGTACTGGCTCTTCTGCTGGCTGTAACCACCACCATGTTCCGCCTAAACCTGCTAAACCAATAAACAAAACCCAAGAGATGAAACGTACACGATGCTCACTCGCTTCGCGTTGCGTGCGACCAGAAAAACTATACATTTCACTGTATTGTTGATCTTTCAATCCCAGACGATCATAAGCCGCTAATACCGCTTGCTCGTCAGTGCCAACAAAACGGGCATACGTTTTCAGATAACCTCGAGTAAAGGTACTAGCTGTTTTTTGATCAAAACGATCTTCTTCAATATCACGAATCAACGAGATACGTAAGTTAAGACGATGAGCCACATCTTGCTGACTCATACCCCGTTGTTCGCGGGCTGTTTTCAATATGGTGCCCGGCGTTAGTTGGGCAGTTTCATGACGCTGTTCAGTAGTCATTGTTCTGATATCTTTTCGCTTGAATCGAGGATGGGAATTGCTGAACCAAGGACTGACCGAAAACATGCATATCCGCGATATGTCCCTGTTCTTGTGCGGTGCGAAGGCTCAACCATAAACTTTGTGGTGTTGGATTAGCTTTACTACGATAAGTGCTCAATATCTGCTGAGCTTCATCGGGCTTATGTGCATCCAATGCCATTTCCGCCAGTTCCAGCATTAATCTGACTTTATTGGGATTATACCCAAGCGCCAGACGGTAATATTCCAATGCTTTAGCATTTTGCCCAGCCTGACGCGCACAAATGCCCGCATTTTCATAACTATCATCCATTTTTAAATAATGCGGCTGCACTACTGCACGTCGAAACATCTCATCAGCTTCGGCATAGTTATGATTGCGACAGAGGAAAGTACCATAATTATTGAGTACATCGGGATTATTACTGTGGCTTGAGACTAATTGTTCATACGTTTTTTGCGCAGAAGCGTTATCACCTACCGACTGGTAGTAATAAGCCATTGCAAGATAGGCATCCGCATTATTCGGTGCCATCTCAATTGCTTTTTCAAAATTATATTTTGCTGGTGCCATCTGACCTTTGTTCAGATAGCCCATGCCGAGCTCAATACGCGTTTTGGCAGCAGAAGCGCCATCAATCGAATTTTCTTGTCGCTCTGAATTTTTACCGATAATTGTAGTTTCGGTGACACATCCAGACAGCGATATTATCGCTGCCCAGAGTAATAGAAGATGTCTTTTCATGTCTCAGTACATTAACGAACTGGATTTCAAAGCATTTTGACGGAAATCTCCTGCTCTTGCATCCGTTTTTTCATGGTTCGTTTCGTTCTGTCGATTACATCACCAACCAGCTGGCCACAGGCAGCATCAATATCATCGCCACGGGTTTTTCGGACAATGACGGTATAGCCATATTCCATCAACACTTTAGAGAATCGATCGATACGGCTGTTACTCGGTTTTCCGTATGGATTCCCAGGGAATGGATTAAACGGAATCAGGTTGATTTTGCTCGGTGTATCTTTTAGTAACTCAGCCAGCTCATGCGCATGTTGCATGTCATCATTGATATGATCCAGCAGGACATATTCAACGGTTACCCGCCCCTGATTAGCATTGGATTTGCTGAGATAACCCCGTACAGAGGCCAGGAATTCCTGAAT
>JAYSBB010000001.1:0-101294 GCA_041915645.1 Tolumonas sp. | reverse complement strand
CGGCTGAGAATTGTTTTTGTTCATGAGCCATATCATGAAGCAGCCAGAGGATCACTCAATAGGCAAAAGGGGATCATGGGACGATCGTCTCATTTAGGTAGTCAATACCATCTCGCTGAACAGTTACGTGTACATAGACTATAGCAATCGATCAGCAAACTATCTGAAAGTATTGCTTAATACCTTTATGATGCCATTTTGATGTATCGGCAAGAAGATAAAAATGATTAGACTGATTAAATTGATATATCTCGCATTACTAGTACCAATTATGGCTAATGCGGGTGATACAGAGACTGATATTCAACAGCAAGTCAGTGATTATGTTTTGAGTCAGATACAAGCAGAACCATCAGATAAAGTTGAAGCTATTGCCAATACCGTTGATCAACGGTTGAATTTGGCCCCTTGTCAACAGCCATTGGTGCTGAATATCAAAGGTTCAGGAGAAATTCGCCGCAATACAACTGTTGATGTAACTTGTCCAGATACTCCAGGTTGGCATCTTTTTGTACCGGTTAAGATCCGAATTCAAAAACCAGTCGTTGCAGCTGCAACACCAATTGCTAAAGGAACGGTGCTTTCTGCCGATAATTTGACAGTGACTTATATCGACAGTTTCTTGCTAAACGGCGACATGACGACAGATATGACCATATTGATTGGGGCACGGAGTAAACGAGAACTCAAAACCAATCAGCCTATCCGCCAAGATCAAATCTGTGTGGTCTGCCGCGATGATACGGTCGAGATCATTGCAGAGAAAGGTGGGATGCAAATTAAAACCAGTGGCCGTGCATTGCAGGACGGTTCCTTGCATGACACGATCAGAGTGCAAAACATTCGTTCACAACGTATTATTTCAGCTGTTGTTAGTGCAGTAGGTCAGGTAAAAGTAGAAATGTAATTTTTTCACTTTTTGACCTAAAGTTTCTCACTTTATGGCCGATGAACAGATACACGGATTCAATTACGGGTAAAACAAAATGGCTATCAATAACATCAACAGTTCACTGAATGGTTTAAGCAACAAAACCAGCAGTGCAAAAACCAGTAAACAAGGCGCCACCAGTGAATCCAGTAGTTCATCTGTGAGCAAAGGTACTGTTGCTCAAGACACAGTAAAACTGACAGATCAGGCGATGTCACTGAATCGTTTGCAACAAAAAATCTCTGATGCACCAGATACTGATGACAATAAAATAGCAAATATCAAAGCAGCGATTGCCAATGGCGATTACAAAATCAACAGTGACCGTATTGCGGGCAAAATGCTAGCACAAGAAAATGCTCTGTTTGGTGATAATAAATGATTGACCAGACTTTGTTACAGCAACAGCAAAAACGACTGACAGCACTCCAAGAAGTGCTGGAAAAAGAGTTTGCTGCGCTGAAACAACGTCAAGTGACAGAATTAGCTGAATTGGCTAATAACAAAACCACACTATTGGCGCAACTGACCGCACTAGATAATCAAGCTCGCCAAAATGCAACTGACGATGAATATCAAAGCTGGCGTGAAAATCTTCATGATCTGCTGCGTAGTTGCCGTGAAAAAAATGAAGTGAATGGTAAATTGATCGAAATGAATTTAATTGCCAGCCGCAAGCTCAGTACTATTCTCGCACAAGCTCGTGATCGTGATGCTATGACCTATAATGATCATGGTCTGACACAACCTCGTTCCTCTATGCCACTAGGCATTAAAGCCTGATCGCCACATCTGTTCTTCCTTTCCTATCAGCCTTTGTATTTTTGTCTTTGAACCACTTCTATCACTAATTTTGTTTTTCATTCTTCGTGCAGACAAAAACGCACCGCTGAAGCAGTGCGTTTAATATCGCTAGATAACTGAATAAATTATGCTTTTGCCAGCAAAATATTCAGCATACGACGCAATGGCTCTGCCGCGCCCCACAACAGTTGGTCACCAACAGAGAATGCAGACAGGAAATCCTGCCCCATATTCATTTTACGTAGACGACCTACTGGTACATTCAATGTCCCGGTTACCGCCGCTGGAGTGAGCTCTTTGACAGTAATAGCACGATCATTCTCGATCACGCGAACCCAATCATTATGTGCCGCCAACATTTGATGAATATCAGCCAATGGCACATCTTTTTTCAGTTTGATAGTGAAAGATTGGCTATGACAACGCAGTGCACCGATACGCACACAGTTACCATCGACAGGAATGCCTGCAGTTGGCAAACCAAGGATCTTGTTGGTTTCAGCCATCCCTTTCCATTCTTCTTTGCTTTGACCATTCGCCAACGGCACATCAATCCATGGGATCAAGCTACCCGCCAGCGGAGCACCAAACTGTGATGTTGGGAACTCATCGGCGCGCATCGCAGCGGTCACTTTGCGTTCGATATCTAAAATTGCAGAAGCTGGATCAGCCAATTCGCTTGCAACCACATCACGCAAAGAACCCATCTGTTGCAGCAGTTCACGCATATGACGCGCACCAGCACCAGAAGCCGCCTGATAAGTGGAAGAAGAAACCCACTCCACCAGATTGTTGGCAAATAAACCACCTAAGCCCATCAGCATCAAACTGACAGTACAGTTACCGCCAACGTAGGTATTGATACCTTTATTCAATGCATTATCAATAACGTGGCCGTTCACTGGGTCCAGAATAATGATTGCGTTATCTTCCATACGCAGTGTAGATGCCGCATCGATCCAGTAACCTTTCCAGCCGGAAGCCATTAATTTTGGATACACTTCTTTCGTGTAATCACCACCCTGGCAGGTAATGATGATATCCATTGCTTTCAGAGCGTCGATATTGAAAGCATCTTCCAACGCGCCAGCAGGTTTAGCAGTAAATTTCGGTGCTTCCTGACCAGCTTGAGAGGTGGTAAAAAATACGGGATCAATTTTACTGAAGTCGTTTTCTTCAATCATCCGGCTCATCAGAACCGATCCCACCATACCGCGCCAACCAATTAGTCCTACTTTTTTCATTTCCATTCCTGCTTGGATTACTGATCAAAACATATCGCTTCACAATACGGATGCAGCGTTTTGCTGCAAGTATTTTTATCAAAATTTTTGCATGAAATAGCCAAAGTAGTGTGAAGTCGCAGGAAGAGTGACATACGCCGGTTCACAGCATATGATCAGTAGCTATGCTTTAACAATTTATCAACACTCGGAACCCGAATATGCAAACCTTCATCCCCGGTAAAGATGCTGCGCTGGAAGATTCTATTTCCCGCTTTCAGACCAAATTACAAGCATTAGGCTTTAATATTGAAGAAGCATCATGGCTTAATCCTGTGCCGCACGTCTGGTCTGTTCATATTCGGGATAAAGATTGCCCACTTTGTTTCACCAACGGTAAAGGCGCCACACAAAAAGCAGCATTGGCCTCTGCGTTAGGCGAGTATTTTGAACGTCTTTCTACTAACTACTTTTTTGCCGACTTTTTCCTAGGCAATGAGATCGCGAACGGCCCATTCGTGCATTATCCAAATGAAAAATGGTTCCCTGTCACTGAAGATGGCTCATTCCCTGATGGCATCCTTGATGAATTCACCCGCGCCTATTACAACCCGGAGCAAGAGCTGACATCAGACATGCTGATAGATCTGCAGTCTGGTAATGATGAACGCGGGATCTGTGCATTACCCTTTGTACGTCAGGACAATCAGCAGACGGTTTATATCCCCATGAACATCGTTGCTAACTTGTACGTATCCAATGGTATGAGTGCTGGCAACACCGTCACAGAAGCTCGTACACAAGCGTTGTCAGAAGTGTTTGAGCGTTATGTCAAAAATAAAATTATCCGTGAAGCGATCAGCCTGCCAAAAATTCCGGCAGAGGTAATTCATCGTTTCCCCGCGATCAAAGAAGCCATCAATACATTGGAACAGGAAGGATTTCCTATTCTCTGTTACGACGCATCATTAGGTGGCCAATTCCCAGTTATCTGTGTTGTGTTATTCAACCCACAAAATAGCACTTGCTTCGCATCATTCGGTGCACATCCACAATTTGAGGTGGCTTTTGAACGTACCGTAACAGAGTTGCTACAAGGCCGAGGATTGAAAGACTTAGATGTATTCGCACCACCGTCTTTCAATAATGATGATGTCGCTGACCAGCACAATCTGGAAACACATTTTATTGATTCATCAGGGCTGATCAGCTGGGATCTCTTTACGGATTCTGCGGATTACGAATTTGTGGATTGGGATTTTTCTGGTTCAACAGAAAAAGAATTCCACGGTCTGTTAGCCATTTTTGATGAGCTCAAACAGCCCGTTTATATCGCTGATTATGAACATCTTGGCGTCTACGCTTGCCGAATTCTAGTACCAGGGATGTCAGATATTTATCCGGCAGAAGATTTACTGTATGCCAACAACAATATGGGCAGTCATCTGCGTGATACCATTCTCAGCCTGCCGGGCAGTGAGTGGGAGCAAGAAGAGTATCTCGCCCTCTTCGATCAATTAGATGAAGAAGGTTTTGATGACCAGACTCGCGTGCGCGAATTATTAGGTATCGCAGCAGATAAAGGTACAGCCTGGCACACGCTGCGGGTTGGGGAATTGAAATGTCTGTTGGCACTAGCCGCCGGCGAATTGGAATTAGCGCAAGAGTGGTCAGGTTGGACACTGGATTTCAACAGTTCCGTCTTTTCTGCTGAACGAGCGCTATTTTTCCGTTGTCTAAACGCTAGTCTGGAATTATTCCTCGATGAAGAGCGCGATCCTGAACAGTATTTAACCGCTTTCAATCGCATGTTTGGTGAAGATGTTGTCCGTCAGGTTTGGGCGCATATTCAATGCACAGAACGTTTCTCTGGATTGCAAGTTGCTGATTCTACGTTGCAAACTTTCAAAAGCCATCAAAAGCTATTACAGACCTATGATAAACTTCAGAAAGCCAAACAAACGTTTCACGAACAGCAGCAACTAAATAACAAAAAACAAATAACTTACTGATTTTATTTATTTAATTAATATAATCACGGCTCAGAACCGCTGAGCCGTATACTTTGCACCAAGTAATAGCAACAACACGACGCGCTGTAAATTGGACAAATAACATTCGGCTTTCATCTAATTAAATGTAATAAAATTACATGATGACTGGTGAGATTTGATCTGGAGCAATTTTGCGGGAAATCATTGTTGCTATCATTACGTCAATATAGTGACTTACAGGTGTAATTTCCGTGAAAGCAGAATCTCCTTTTGATTGTCTGAAACCTGAAGCAATTGCCGCAGTAGCCGAAGACATCGTCCATGGTAAAGCAACTAAACCCGCCGCTAAAGCATTCACTCTGGCTATTACTGCCGGTGCTTTTATTGCTATAGCTTTTGTTTTCTACATCACAGCACTTTCAACTGGAAACAATAAACTAGTTGGTGGTATCTGCTTCTCACTGGGTCTGATTTTATGTGTATTGTTGGGTGGTGAACTGTTCACTTCAACTACACTTACTATTGTGGCTCGTGCAGCAAATCGCATCACCTGGGGTCAAATGCTGAAAAACTGGGGTATAGTCTACTTTGGTAACTTAGTGGGCGGTTTGTTAATCGTTACCCTGATAATGTTAGCTAGCCAATATACTGCCGGCGAAGGTCAATGGGGTAAAGTTGCATTATCTGTAGCACAGCATAAAATTCACCATACATTCATCGAAGCTGTTGCTTTAGGCATTATGTGTAACTTGATGGTATGTCTGGCTGCATGGATGGCTTTTGGTGGCCGTACCATGACTGACAAAGCATTAATTATGATTCTGCCTGTTGCCATGTTCGTGGCTTCTGGTTTTGAACATAGCATTGCCAACATGTTTATGATCCCGGTTGGCATCGCGATTGAGAATTTTGCAGCACCTGAATTCTGGACCTCAATTGGCGTTCAGCAATCAGCTTATGCAGATCTGACGATTCAAAATTTTGTTATTAATAATCTTATCCCTGTCACTATCGGCAATATTATTGGCGGTGGTGTAATGGTTGGTCTTACATACTGGTTCATTTTCCGTCGTCATCACTAATTTACTTTTAGTGTTAATTCCGGAAATTCATACATCAATACCGAAGAGGTAATGAAAAAATGGCAGAGTTAAGTGAAAAATGTCTGAAAGCTTGGGAAGGTTTTACTCCTGGTGCATGGCAGTCAGAAGTAAACACCCGTGATTTCATCCAGAAAAACTACACCCCTTATGAGGGTGACGAGTCCTTCCTGGCTGGTGAATCTGATGCTACAGCTAAGCTGTGGGAACAGGTTATGGAAGGCATCAAGGAAGAAAACCGTACCCATGCTCCTGTAGACTTTGATACTGACCTGCCGTCAACCATCACTTCTCATGATGCTGGCTATATCAATAAAGATCTGGAAAAGATCGTTGGTCTGCAGACTGAAAAACCTCTGAAACGCGCTATCGTCGCTTTCGGTGGTATTAAAATGGTTGAAGGCTCTTGTGAAGTTTATGGTCGTAAACTGGATCCACAAGTTAAAAAAATCTTCACTGAATACCGTAAAACGCACAACCAGGGCGTATTTGATGTTTACACCAAAGACATCCTGAACTGCCGTAAATCTGGTGTTATCACCGGTTTGCCTGATGCTTATGGCCGTGGCCGTATCATCGGTGACTACCGTCGTGTAGCACTGTACGGTATTGACTTCCTGATGGCTGACAAACTGGCTCAGTTCAAATCTCTGCAAGCAAAAATGGAAGCTGGCGAAGATCTGGAAGCGACCATCCGTCTGCGTGAAGAAATCTCTGAACAACACCGTGCACTGAACCAGCTGAAAATCATGGCCGCTAAATACGGTTGCGATATCTCTGGCCCAGCGACTACAGCTCAAGAAGCGGTACAATGGACTTACTTCGGCTATTTGGGCGCAGTTAAGAGCCAGAACGGTGCTGCAATGTCTTTCGGCCGTACTGCAACTTTCCTGGACGTGTACTTTGAACGTGACATCCAGAAAGGTCTGTTGACTGAAGCACAAGCTCAGGAAATCATCGATCACCTGATCATGAAACTGCGTATGGTGCGTTTCCTGCGTACTCCTGAATACGATACCCTGTTCTCTGGCGACCCAATTTGGGCAACCGAGTCTCTGGGTGGTATGGGTGTTGACGGTCGTACTCTGGTAACTAAATCTTCTTTCCGTTACCTGAATACCCTGTACACCATGGGCCCATCTCCTGAGCCTAACATGACCATTCTGTGGTCTGAAGACCTGCCAATGGGCTTCAAAAAATACTGTGCTAAAGTATCTATCGATACCTCTTCAGTTCAGTACGAAAACGATGACCTGATGCGTAACGATTTCAACAACGATGACTATGCTATCGCTTGTTGCGTATCACCAATGGTTATTGGTAAACAAATGCAGTTCTTCGGTGCGCGTGCAAACTTGGCAAAAACCATGCTGTACGCAATCAACGGTGGTGTTGACGAAAAACTGAAAATTCAGATCGGTCCTAAAACTGAACCAGTTAAATCTGAATATCTGGATTACGACGATGTTATGGACCGTCTGGACCATTTCATGGACTGGCTGGCAACTCAGTATGTCACCGCGCTGAACATCATCCACTACATGCACGACAAATACAGCTACGAAGCAATTCAGCTGGCTCTGCATGACCGTGACGTGATCCGTACTATGGCGTGTGGTATTGCAGGTCTGTCTATCACTGCTGACTCTCTGTCTGCTATCAAATATGCGAAAGTTAAACCTATTCGTGACGAAGACGGCATCGCTGTTGACTTCGAAATCGAAGGCGAATACCCACAATTTGGTAACAATGATGAGCGCGTAGATAGCATCGCTTGTGATCTGGTTGAACGCTTCATGACTAAGATCCAGCATCGCAAAACTTACCGCAATGCGATCCCAACTCAGTCAGTTCTGACCATTACTTCTAACGTAGTATATGGTAAGAAAACTGGTAACACACCTGACGGTCGTCGCGCTGGTGCTCCGTTTGGCCCAGGCGCTAACCCAATGCACGGTCGTGACCAGAAAGGTGCGGTAGCATCTCTGACTTCTGTTGCTAAACTGCCATTTGCTTACGCTAAAGACGGTATTTCTTACACCTTCTCTATCGTTCCGAATGCACTGGGCAAAGAAACTGATTCACAGAAAGCGAATCTGGTTGGTCTGATGGACGGTTACTTCCATCACGAAGCGAACATTGAAGGTGGTCAACACCTGAACGTGAACGTAATGAACCGTGAAATGCTGCTGGACGCAATGGAAAATCCTGAGAAATATCCTCAGCTGACTATCCGTGTATCTGGTTACGCAGTGCGTTTCAACTCACTGACTAAAGAACAACAGCAAGACGTTATTACTCGTACTTTCACACAGTCCATGTAATCAGCGTTGTTCTATTAAAAACCCCGGCTGGCAACAGCCGGGGTTTTTTTATGGATATAAGTTCAGCTTTGAACTTTGTCTCCGTGCTCAGCGTATAAATATGTAATAAAATGACCATAATTAAAGAAGTATTCTGGAGTTAACAATGACAATTAAAGGCCGTATTCATTCTATAGAAACATGCGGAACGGTAGATGGACCAGGGATCCGTTTCATCGCTTTTTTCCAGGGATGTCTGATGCGCTGCAAATATTGTCATAACCGTGATACTTGGGATACGGAAGGCGGTAAAGAAGTTACCGTTGATGATTTGATGAAAGACCTGCTCTCATACCGTCATTTCATGAAGTCTTCTGGCGGTGGGGTAACCGCATCCGGTGGAGAAGCAACACTCCAAAAAGAATTTGTCACTGAATGGTTTAAAGCCTGTAAAGCGCAAGGCATTCATACCTGCCTGGACACGAATGGTTTTATCCGCCATTACGATGAAGCCCTTGATGCACTGCTGGACCAAACTGACCTGGTGATGCTGGATATCAAACACATGAATGATGATATTCATATTCCACTCACCCATGTCAGTAATAAATATTGTCTGGAATTCGCCCGTTATCTGGCTAAAAAAGGTAAAACCATCTGGATCCGCTATGTTGTCGTGCCAGGCTGGAGTGATGATGATGCCGGAGCACACGCTCTAGGTGCATTTATCCGCGACGAACTGGGTGGCAAAGTCGAAAAAATAGAGATGCTGCCCTACCACGAACTTGGTAAACACAAATGGACCGCGATGGGTGAAAAATACGAATTAGACGGTGTCCACCCGCCGAAAAAAGAAGTGATGGAACACCTGAAAGAAATTCTGGTTTCCTATGGCATTAAAGCCAACTATTAATTACTGAAACAAAAATACCCGATCCAGTTGCTCAAACGCTTGGCGCAGCGTTGTTGCCAAATCAAAATAGCTGGGTCGGTTGACTGACGGTGCACAATTCATCTTCTGGTTGATATCAAAATACCAACGCGACAGCGTTGGTGGTAATTGTGTATCCGCTCGTCGTCCCAGCCAGTAATAACCCTGCACCGGCAAACTCAATGCAAATAAGCAGCTTGCGATGAACGTTGGCCAATGCGCCGCATTCCCCCACTGCAACTGCAAACAACCACTCAGGACAATCAAGGCCGGAATAATACGTTTTCCCCAGTTGAGCAAATAGATGACGCGTTGCTCGGGGAAAATAGGCGCAAGTTCGGGTTGTGAAGGCCAGACAGAAGAATAGTCAGAACCATGTGTCAGAGTCTTGCCGAAAGATTTCATACTACTTCCCCCTTTCCGCCAATTTTCTAACTTTAACTCACAGTTAAGTAAATAAGAAATCTTTGTGGTTTTGAGGCTTCCACTGTATTCTTCGCGCCTTAAAACCTCAGCGTTTTAACAGAAAATATACACCACTTAGTTTAGGCCTATTGATTGCCCGAATAAGTGGTAAACAGTGGGATCCTAACATAAGCATATGCTATATTTGCTGCCCATGTTTAACAAATTTTAAACATATCCGTAACTGTATTGTTAGAAACCCATAATTTAGGATTAGTGAATGAGTGACAAGTTGGTTCTTGTACTTAACTGCGGCAGTTCTTCTTTGAAATTTGCCGTGCTTGACGCCACCTCTGGTGATGAAAAACTCTCAGGCATTGCTGAATGTTTGCACCTCGATGACGCCAGAATCAAGTGGAAACTGGATGGAGCCAAAGGCAGCGCTGATTTAGGCGTGGGAGCCGCTCACCAGGAAGCCCTTGATTTTATCGTACAGACCATCCTGCCGAACAAACCGGAACTGGCAGCTGAGCTGATCGCTATCGGTCATCGCGTTGTTCATGGTGGCGAGAAGTTTACTCAATCAGTCGTGATTGATGACGATGTGGTCAAAGGTATTGAAGATTGCAGCACCTTAGCACCGTTGCATAACCCTGCACACTTGGTTGGGATCAGCGCTGCTAAGCACGCATTCCCGTCATTACCTAATGTTGCCGTGTTCGATACAGCATTCCATCAGACTATGCCCGAACAGGCTTATCTGTATGCGCTGCCATATCAGTTATATAAAGATAACGGTATCCGCCGTTATGGTATGCACGGTACCAGCCACTATTATATCAGCCTGAAAGCGGCTGAAATACTGAACAAGCCAGTTGAAGAGTTGAATATCATCAACTGTCATTTGGGTAATGGTGGCTCGGTGTGTGCAATCAAAGGTGGCCATTCTGTTGATACCTCAATGGGCATGACACCATTGGAAGGTCTGGTGATGGGCACCCGTTGTGGTGATATTGATCCAGCGATCATTTTCCATCTGCATGATGCACTGGGTATGAGTCTGGACGATATTCACAAGATCCTGACCAAAGAATCTGGCCTGCTAGGCCTGACACAAGAGACCAGTGACTGCCGTTTCGTCGAAGATAACTACGAAAGTAAAGAAGAAGCGAAACGAGCGATGGATATTTACTGCTATCGTCTGGCAAAATACATTGCTAGTTACACCGCTGCATTGGATGGACGTTTAGATGCTGTAGTCTTCACCGGTGGTATTGGTGAAAATTCTGCACCTATTCGTGAACTGACGTTAAATCGTCTCGGTCTGCTGGGCTTTAAAGTCAGCACCGAAGCCAACCTTGCCACTCGCTTTGGTAAACAGGGTATCATCTCTGAACCAGGCAGCACGGTTGCCATGGTGATCCCTACTAACGAAGAGTGGGTGATTGCACGAGATGCGGCGAATTTGGTCGCCTGATAAGATAGAATACTCAAGGCTGCCTACGGGCAGCCTTTTCATTAGTAGATAAACCGTCGAAACAAGGGGATATTAAGTGGCTCGTACAATCATGCTTATCCCGATTGGCACCGGCGTTGGCGTCACCTCTGTAAGTCTGGGCATGGTCCGGGCAATGGAGCGTCATGGCGTTAACGTAAGCTTTTTTAAGCCGGTAGCTCAACCGAGACCTGGCCAATCTGGCCCAGAAACATCAACTGCCGTCATTCGTGCCGGTTCAAACATCACACCTCCTGAACCACTCTCCCTGCAATATGCAGAGAACATGATCACGTCTAACGACAGCGCAATTCTGTTAGAAGAAATTGTCGCGCTCTATGAAAGACATATCATAGAGAGTGGTGCCGAAGTGGTGGTGATTGAAGGCTTGGTGCCTGTTGATAAGCAACCATTTGCGAATAAGCTGAACCATGAAATTGCGACTGCACTGGACGCAGATATCGTGCTGGTGACCCATCCGGGTAACTACTCCAGCCAGAAGCTGAAAGAAAGCATCGAACTGGCGTGTGCCAATTTCGGTGGTGCCAACAGCAAACGTATCGTTGGTTGCATCATCAACAAAGTCGGTGCACCTGTTGATGAACACGGCATTACCCGCCCTGATCTGACTGAAATGTTCGAAGCGCACCACACCGGTGACAGCGGCGGCAATCCGTTAGAAATTCTGCAATTCTTTGGTAAATCGCCATTGCAGATCCTGGGTTGTATCCCATGGAATGCTCAGTTAATTGCACCGCGTGCGATTGACCTGGCTCGTCATCTGAATGCCAAAATCATCAATGAAGGCGAAATCTACACTCGTCGTCTGAACATTGTGACTTTCTGCGCGCGTTCTATCCATAACATGGTGCAACACTTCAAACCAGGTAGCCTGTTAGTCACCTCCGGCGACCGTTCTGATGTGATTGTCTCTGCCTGTCTGTCTGCAATGAACGGCGTTAAGCTGGGTGCATTGCTGTTGACTGGTGGTTACCACCCTGAGCCACAAGTGATGGCATTGTGTCAGCAGGCTATGCAGACTGGTCTGCCAATTCTGATGATCGACACCAATACTTGGCAAACAGCGGTCAGCCTGCAGAATTTCAACGTTGAAATTCCAATTGATGACAATTCCCGTATTGAACTGGTTCAAGACTATGTGGCCGGCCATATCGACAAACATTGGTTAGAATCGCTGACTTCAGAGTCTAGCCATCCTCGTCGTCTGAGCCCACCAGCATTCCGCTACCAGCTGACTGAGCGTGCACGTAAAGCAAACAAACGTATCGTGCTGCCAGAAGGCGATGAGCCGCGTACAATTAAAGCTGCAGCCATCTGTGCTGAACGAGGTATTGCCCGCCCAGTACTGTTAGGTAACCCAGATGAAATTCGTCGTGTTGCTGAACAGCAAGGCGTGATCCTGAGCGATGCAGTTGAAATCATCGATCCAGTTGAAGCACGTGAACGTTATGTTCCGCGTCTGGTTGAGCTGCGTAAGAGCAAAGGTATCACTGAAGTTGTGGCCCGCGAACAGCTGGAAGACAACGTCGTGCTGGGTACTTTGATGCTGGAACGTAATGAAGTTGACGGTCTGGTCTCTGGTGCGGTGCATACTACTGCCAATACCATTCGCCCTCCGCTGCAGATCATCAAAACAGCGCCTGGCAGCTCTCTGGTTTCTTCTGTGTTCTTCATGCTGTTGCCTGATCAGGTTCTGGTCTATGGTGACTGCGCGATCAATCCAGATCCAAACGCAGAACAACTGGCAGAAATTGCTATCCAATCGGCAGACTCAGCTACTGCATTTGGTATTGAGCCTCGCGTTGCCATGATCTCTTATTCTACCGGTACTTCTGGTTCAGGTGCGGATGTTGATAAAGTACGCGAAGCAACCCGTATTGCGAAGGAAAAACGTCCTGATCTGGTTATCGACGGTCCACTGCAATATGACGCAGCAGTGATGGCTGACGTTGCACTGTCTAAAGCACCAAACTCGCCGGTTGCGGGTCAAGCTACTGTGTTCGTCTTCCCAGATCTGAACACCGGTAACACGACGTATAAAGCAGTACAGCGTTCTGCTGATCTGGTCTCTATCGGCCCGATGCTGCAAGGTATGCGTAAACCTGTGAATGACTTGTCTCGCGGTGCACTGGTCGACGATATCGTTTATACCATCGCGCTGACTGGTATTCAGGCAACTCAAAATCAGGATTAATTCTGCTTTTAGCTGTCTTCAAAAGCCCTGTATTTACAGGGCTTTTTTATTTCATCGGGAATATGCCTTCAGGCATCTGGAGCCAACGGCCATTCATGAAAAACACTCCGGTAATCAATGTACAATATTGAGCAAAAAACAATCAACCTGATTACCGATCAGCTATATTTAATGCACGGGTCAACAAAATAAAGAGCTCAGCATGTTGCCCACACTGCTCTATGAAATGTTACCAATCATCTGCCTATTTTTTGGAACCTTATTGTTAAACATGGCTCACGGATTTCTGTTGTTGTTTTCTGCCGTTTTATTCTTTTGGGCTGGGGCCGTTATGTGGATGATGCGCTCTGAATATCGGCGAACCGATGACCAAAACGTCATTGTGCATACCTTATTATTTTTCCCCGAATTATTTTATGAAATATTGCCGTTCATCAATCTGTTTATCGGGATCATCTTGCTCCGTAACACTCAGCAACTCTACTTCGTTATTGCTGGCACCATTCTTATTTTATGGGCTTTTTACTGTGCCGCTAAACGTTATGTGTATAGATGCCATGTCTATCGCCCCATTAAATTCAAAGATCCTAAAACACACATGAAATAACACATTTAACCGAAAACCTACTCAACTCCAAAATATCGTCCTCCCCTTATTTCTCTTTTTACATCCAAATATTTCAATATAAAAAAATTATCTAGAATGAAGGATTTGTGATTTGGATGCTAAATTTCACTAGCAGGTAGTCAGTTCAATCAATGATAGATGTAGCAACATACTCTTTTTTCTATAATCACTGTTTCTCAGCCTGTTGCTAACAGATCAATCCACAGGAAATGTGGATAAGATCAATGAATTGAAATCGTGATCTGAAGAAAAAAACATCTGAATACGCATATCCGACATACTGATTACAGTCTCTCTCTCTGCGAATTGCTCATTTTACCAGCAAGGCGGTCATATGAAGATCCTGATCACAGGTGCCAGCGGTTTTGTTGGTCAATCTTTAGTCAATTTATTGCGAACAGATCATGAACTATTATTGGTTAGCCGACGACCAACGTTAGCAGCTAAGCGATTAGCTGTGGATAACTCTAAAGTTATCCAACTGGAACAGCTAAATTCCCTCGATGGTGTGGATGCTATTATTAATTTAGCCGGTGAGTCGCTGGCCGCTAAACGCTGGAGTGTGGAACAAAAACGTCGTATCAGCGAAAGCCGCTGGTTGATCACAGAAGCCTTACTGACAAAACTAAAAAATAGCACTCCCGCGCCTCGGATTTGGATCAATGCCTCAGCGATCGGTTTTTATGGTGCACAGGGAGCAGAACCGTTAGATGAAAGTTTTGTTCCCACACAAACAGATTTTCCGAACCGGGTTTGTGCGCACTGGGAAGAGTTGGCACAGCAAGCATCATCATTTAACTGTCGGGTTTGCATTATTCGGATAGGTTTAGTTCTAGGCACACAAGGCGGTGCTTTAGCTAAAATGCTACCGGCATATTGGCTTGGTTTGGGTGGGCCACTGGGTTCTGGAAACCAGATGGTGTCATGGATCACCCGAACTGATCTGGTTTATGTGATCCGGTTTTTACTGGAAAACTCACAATGCTCGGGGGTCTATAATGCCACCACTCCACATGTGATCAGTAATGCTGAATTTAGTGCCGCATTGGCAAATGCGCTGCACCGCCCTCATTTACTGCATACGCCTGCATGGGTCTTAAAATTAATATTGGGCGAAATGGCCGATCTATTGCTGAATGGCCAAAATGTGCAACCAACGCGGTTACTGGAAGCAGGCTTCCAGTTCCGTTATCCAACTTTACCAGAAGCACTGCATCATGTACTTGAGGACTAACGCCTTACAGCGCCCGTAATCTTGCCGCTAAGGTGCGTCTGAGTAATGGTTGTAACGTAAATTGCGAGACCAATAACACCGTCGATGCACCGCTTAATGGCAATAACCACCACAGCACCGGTAACCATTGCCATGCCTGCTCGCTCCACTCTGCATGTAACCACCAGCGGATCAACTCACAACTAAACGCGGCAGTAATACCAGCAAAACCACCCAGCAGGATCGCTTGCCAGTGCAACATATCACACAGTTGCTGGCGTCGAGCACCTAAAGTACGCATTAATAACAAACTGGTTTGTCGTTGTTGTAATCCGGCTTGCCATTGCACCAGTAATACCAATATCGCCGCCGCTGATACCAGCAACATGAGTAATGTCATGGCCCGCGCTAGTTTATCTAATACGCTCTGCAATTTATTCAGTAACGAATCGATATTGAGTGTCGTGATGGTTGGGAATGTTCGGGCCAGTTCAATCTCATCCGGTAATTGCGCAGCTGAAACACGCAAGCTTGTCATCCAGTTCACAGCAAAAGGTTTTAATACGTCCGGCGAAAAAATCATGAAAAAATTAGGCCGCATACTTTGCCAGTCCACTTGCCGAATATTGCGTACCGTGACTTCGAAGACCTGATCATCCACAGTAAAACGTAAACGATCTTGCAATTTAATATTCAGCTCGGTCGCAACACCTTGCTCTATGGATACCTGCCCTGTCATAGCGCCTTGCCAGCGTTCACCACTGACTACCAGACTATCTGCCGGTAATTCGGCTTGGGCGGTCATCGTCAACTCTCGGTGAATGCCTTTCCGTCCGGATTGTTCATCTTGCTGAGATACCGCTTCATCATTAATGTGCGTTAAACGCCCTCGTACGATGGGGTAAAGCGGCGCATGAATCAGCTTGTGCTGCTGTAAAAATTGCTCGAGCGCCGGTTTATCGGCATCGGGAATATTGATCATAAAACGATTGGGCGCATCAGCAGGTAAAAAGGTCTGAAAGCCACTGACAATTTCGCTGCGGACACTGATCACTACGCCCAGTAATAATAGCGATAAAGCGATACCACTTAACTGATGTAATATTTCCAGTGGTTGCCGTTGCCAATGTTGCACAGCCAGATAAAAGCTGCTGCCGGTTACGCCTTTCGGTAATAAACGTAATAGTAAATAGCCCATTCCCCCCAACGCCAGAATCAAGGCCATTACACCGCCGAGCAGGCTAAATACCAGTTTTGTATCCTGTAATAGTAATAAGTTTATGAATAACAAACCCATAATCAGTAGTGGTAACGCCAGCCATGCCGGAATACGACTTTCCTGCTCCTGACGTAATACACGTAAGGCAGGAACGTCCAGCAAACGCCACAACGGAATACATACCAGCAACGAAACTAGTGCACCGCCTAAAACAAATGCCAAGATAAAGGGTTGATAGGAAGGTGTAGCCAGATCAGGTGGTAAGGCACTACCAAGTTGCCACACCATCCAACGGTGGATCAGCCAGCCCAGTAGACAACCGATAGCAATGCCAGCCAAGGTGAGCAGACTTAATAAGCCACCCAATAATTGCATGATCTGTCGGCGAGATGCGCCAAAGGTTTTAAGTAACGCCAGCATACTTTGTGTTTGTCGCGCATATTGCTGTATGGCAATACTCATGGCCGTGGCGCCGAGTAATAACCCGAGTAAAGAGGCAACCCGAAAGAAACGTTCACTGCGTTCTAATTGATGAGATAAATTGCGGTTGGCTTGTTCTGGTTTTAATAACTTCTGTCCTGGTTGTAAACGTGTGGCTAACCAAACATCCCAATTATTCAGCGCTGATTCCGCCCCATGAAACAAATAACGATGGGTAACCCGACTGCCCGGCAAGATGACCTGTGCAGCGCCTAAATCATGCTGATGCATCAGCGCTCGTGGTGCCAGCGCCAAGGGATTAAAACTCTGATCAGGTTCTTGCAGTAACTCGCCCGCGACACGTAATGAAGTTGAGCCCAATTGCACTTCGTCACCTAATTTCACCTGCAACAGCAACATGAGTTGATGGGAAAGCCAAAGCTCGCCTGGGCGTACTTCTTGTTGGGGCGCTAACACCAGATGACCATAAAAAGGATAACCACTATCAATAGCTTTCGCTGACGCCAGTTGCATCTGTTCACCCGCGAGCAGCATGGTGGAAAATTCAGTCGTATGGGTGAGTTGCAACCCGCTGTCATGCGCTTGTTTTAACCAAAAATCAGGCAATGGATTTGCCGATTCCACCACGCGATCGGCCGCCAGAAAATCACGACCCGACACTTTCAGGCTTTGCGTCAAGCGATCAGAAACCAGCGATACACTTAGCACTGACGCAATGCAGACGGCCAGCGCCAGCACAAACCACTGTAAGCCACCTTGCCACCCCATCCGGCAGAATAGTCGCCACAATAATTTAATCATCGGGACACCTCCAATCGCCCGGCATGCATATGCACTTGCCGCTGACAACGGGTTGCCAAAGCCACATCATGCGTCACGATCACCAGACTAGAGCCTGACTCTTTATTCATGCGAAACAGTAAATCGGCAATCTTTTGACCCGTATGCTGATCTAAATTGCCGGTTGGCTCATCGGCGAGTAATAACGCTGGCTGACCGATGAACGCGCGGGCTAATGCAACCCGTTGCTGTTCACCACCTGATAATTTAGCGGGTTTATGTTGTAGCCGTTCACCCAGGCCAACAGCTTTTAGCAAGGTTGTGGCTAACTCACGCGCTTGTTTAATGCCGCGCAATTCTGCCGGTAACATGACGTTTTCGAGCGCGGTAAGTTCTGGAATCAACAAGAAAGACTGAAATACAAAACCAATTTTTTCTGAACGCAATTTAGCCCGTTGTTCTTCATCCATCTGATGTAATGCTTGTCCGGCGATAAAGATTTCACCTTCGCTGGGAATATCCAACCCGGCCAACATTCCCAGTAATGTCGACTTACCAGAACCGGAGGCGCCAACAATCGCAAGGCTCTCACCTGACTTAACTTGTAACTGGATCTTATCAAGAATGGTAAGCTGTTCCTTTCCCACTGAAACCCGTTGCGACAAATTATTGACCTGTATGATAAGAGGTTGCGTCATGAGAGGTATCCTGCTGATGTTATTATCGATGTGCTCACTTTCTATCCATGCTAACACGCTGTTAATACTCGGAGACAGCCTGAGCGCAGGCTACATGATGGCGGCAGAACAAAGCTGGCCAGTGTTATTGCAACAACAATGGAAAGAAGAAAAATTCCCCGTCACCATCATTAACAGTAGCATCAGTGGCAGCACTACACAGGATGGTTTAGCACGTTTACCCACCTTGTTATCACATCACAAACCAGATTGGGTGTTAATTGAATTGGGTGCCAATGATGGCATTCGTGGCTTTCCACCCGCAGTTCCTTATCAAACGTTGAAAAAGACCATTCAACTTATTCAGCAACAGGGCGGGAAACCACTGCTGATGCAAATCAGAATTCCACGCAATTACGGGGCCGCTTATATAACAAAACTGGAAGCCATTTATCCTCAGTTAGCGGAAGAAACAAAAACACCTCTGCTGCCTTTCTTTCTGGAATCGATCATTACCAAACCAGAATTGATGCTTAATGATGGTATTCACCCAACTGCAAAAGCCCAGCCATTGATCCGCGACATGATGGCCCCCTTACTTCGCCAACAAATCAGCACAACAGAAAAGACTCTTTAGGCGACTACTGAACCCGTAATGTGTAATTTTACGTAAATATAAGTATATCTCTGCACAGTCTATTGTTCGGCCTTGCGGTCCCCGTATCATGTTGATGTATATCATTAGAGGAAGGTTTACATGATCCGCATTTTGTTGGTTGATGATGATCTAGAGCTGTGCAGTATGCAGGGGCAATACCTCAGCAATGAAGGATTCGCTGTACAGATGTACCATGATGGTGAAAGTGGTTTAGAAGAAGCCCTGAGTGGTGATTATGATCTGATTTTACTGGATGTCATGATGCCAAAACTCTCTGGGATCGACGTGCTGCGCCGTTTACGTATCCACAGTAATGTACCGGTATTAATGCTCACCGCCAAAGGGGATGATATCGACCGTATCATTGGGCTGGAATTAGGCGCTGATGATTATGTCTCTAAACCCTGTACCCCTCGGGAGCTGGTGGCCCGCGTTCGCGCCATTCTGCGTCGCGCCGATCCCGACAAACAAGACCCTGGCCAGTTACAACCACTCAAAGTAGGTGCGCTTACCATTTCTGCGGCCAGCCGCAGTGCGGCATGGCAAGATAATTTACTCGATTTAACCAGTACTGAATTTAATCTACTGGAAATGCTGTGTCGTCGTGCTGGTCGAACCATCAGCAAAGAAGATCTTTCCATGCACACCCTTGGCCGACCGTTAGCCCGTTATGATCGCAGCATTGATGTGCATGTCAGTAATCTGCGCCAAAAATTGGGAACCCTAAAAGATGGTCGTTCCCCCATCCAAACAGTCCGCGGTATCGGTTATCAATTGGTGGTGGAATAACTCATGCGCCAGATCTTCTGGAAAATATTACTGAGTTTCTGGCTGGCCTTATTAGTAACAGGGGTAAGTACTGGCATCATTGTGACACTGTATCAAGATGCTAAAGCAGCATATGGTGTCGTTGAAACTGGCCCTCGACCGAACGGTATCACCGATTCAATAGCCCGCACTATGATGACGGGCGGTAAGCAGCTTTTGATTGAAATCGTCAAGCCGCAAACCGTGAACATGAACAAAGATGGCTCCAACATGCCCCCGATCCCCTATGTCGTAGACACACAGGGAAAAGATGTTTTAGGTCGAATTGTTAATATAAAGGCACTCGCAGAAGCAAAACGTATTACGGAACATGAGGCCAATACCCCCGGTGTGGAAAAAGTAACGCTGCAAAATGGCGAAGTTTATTGGATTTTCATGCCACAACGACCACCACCATTTCCACATAACATCATGTTTGAGCTGTTTGATGCTCCGATATTTTTATTTTTGATGATCATGCTGACTAGCCTACTGTTTAGTGGCTGGCTGGCTCGCTCTGTGTCTCGTCCGATAGAAACATTGCGGGATGGTCTGAAGGCGGTATCAAAAGGTGACTTCGACATTAACGTCACTCAGAAAATGGGAAAACGCTACGATGAATTTGCCGAATTAGGTCGCGATACCGACTCGATGGCAGAAAAACTCAAGCAATTGATCGACGCTCAACGTCGCCTGTTGCATGATGTTTCCCACGATTTGCGTTCTCCGCTGGCTCGTCTGCAGTTGGCGATTGGTTTGATGCGGCAAAAACCGGAAGTAACTGAGCAAATGCTGCAGCGTATCGAGCAGGAATGTCATCGTCTGGACAGTTTAGTTGGGGAAGTACTCACGCTGGCCCGCATGGAATCCGGTGTTCCGCAACCGAAAGAGGACTACATCGACCTGATTGAATTGTTGAAATCGCTGGTCGATGATGCTCAGTTCGAAGCCAAAGACAGCGGCAGTGCAATTCAACTACAGCTGGATGATGCGTTACATGAAGGGATCATCATCCAAAGCCGCGGTGAATTGCTGCTACGGGCCTTTGATAATTTGATCCGAAATGCACTGCAACATGCCGGTCGTGGTTGCCGGATAGAGATCGAAGTCCATCAGGAATCCGACGACATGCTGGTGATTGAAATTGCGGATAATGGCCCAGGGGTTGCTGACAACAATTTAACTTCTATTTTCCAGCCTTTTTTCCGCAGCAATAATAACCCTGGCGATGGTTTAGGTTTGGCGATCACAAAACGCGCGATAGAAGTACACGGCGGCACTATTTCTGCTCATAACCGCACGACAGGTGGTTTGTGCATGCATGTCCGACTCCCCTGCACCGTACAACTCGATTAACGGCTGACCTCTGTTATTTGATAAAACCGGCTTTAAACACCGGTTTTATTTTTTTGTTCACTCTCAGTTTTCGTAGAGAAAAAGTGACTGACAGTAGCACCTAAGCGTTTTAACAGCGCTTTTCTGATTTGTGAAAGTTTAGGTTTTTCATCTGGCAACAGCGTTAACGGACGACAAGCTTGTATCGCATTAATCCCTAAGCGGGCGGATAACAAACCACTGCCCAGCCCTTGCGCTAATTTTGCGGATAACTTTGATGTTAACTCCGCACTAAACCAATCCGTCCCTAATTCCGTGACTAACTCCGCAGCCCCCGCAAACACCATATTTTGTAGAATTTGACGGATCAACCGTAGTTGCCCCCAATACCCTAAATGGATCTGATAAATATCTGCAATTTCACGCAGCATTTTCAGATTACGCCATAGCACTAATACCATATCCGCCAATGCCAATGGGCTTGCCGCCACCAGCAACGCCGTCTGACTGCTGGATTTCAGCACCAGTTGCAACGCTTTATCATCTAATGGCCGTAACACCAATTGGCTAAACAAGGTCAAAATTTCACTGTCATCATGATGCGGTTCTATATGCTCCAACCAATGCTGATAAGCAGGTGATTGCTGTAATTGCAATTCGTTAGCGAGCTGTCGGCAAAAAGCTAACGCATTACCATGCTGTCGTTCTGTTCTCAGCTGTTCAGCCTGCTGGCGAGATTGCAAAGTACGCCGTAAACGACGTAACACACGATATTCCCGGCCTAAGGCCACGCAGCCACCCAGCAATAAACAACCGAGAGCAGCGGACCATGCGCCTCCCCACCAGTAACTTTGCGACCATTGCTGATACAGAAAACTACCCGCTTCTAATAGCGATAAAGTTAGTACTCCACCAACGCCCCAACGTAGCCAGCCAGAAACAGGTTTAGAAGGTAATGCTGTATTATCTGACTCAACATCACTTTCAATGAACAAAGACGATTCATCTAGCTGTGCCGGAGTAATTTCTATTGGTGTTGCACTTTTAGCTATGGTGCTCTGATTTAATAAATCTAATGGGATTTCAACCGCCGTTTTGACATCGGACATCGGTGCTGGTTGCTTCATTGCATCTTATCTCCCAGCAAATATTCCAGAACTTGATCCAGCCGAATATGCGGTCTGGCTTCCGCACTATGCCAAACCGGTGGCCGAAGATCCGTTAATCGTAATGAAGAATTTTGCCAAAAATCTGGTTCAGGAATACGGGCCGGAATAACACCAGGAAACAGCGCCAACTCATGCCCGGTCATATCAACCCCATGCAACACGGTTAATGGTTGCCCGTTGTAATCAACCTGATGATATTCACTGGCCCGAATGGCAGCCATTGCCATACATTCCAGCGAAATTCCCTCAAAGCGCGCTCTGGCTAATCCTGGGTGCACGAGCTCACGTAATAAACTCAGCAATGCCGGATGTTGTTCCGGTGTAACGTGATCGGCCTTACTCGCCACAAACAGCAATTTATCAATACGCGGCGAAAACAAGCGCTGCCACCAGTGGCTATTACCATATTGAAAACTCTGTAATAATTGACCCAACGTATCGCGTAAATCATAGATTGCTTCCCGGCTGGTTTTTAAAGGTTGCAAACAATCCACCAGCACAATCTGTCGGTCAAAGCTGGAAAAATGATCGCGGTAAAACGGTTTTACGACATGTTCTTTATAAGCTTCAAAGCGTGACTGTAATAATCCATACAGCGACTCACTAGCAGGTGATTCAGCCGGTTGTTCCCAAACCCATGGCACAAATTGCAATAACGGCGCACCAGCAAACTCACCCGGTAATACAAAACGCCCCGGCTGAATACTCTGCAACCCTAGCTGCTGCCGACAAGCATGCAAATACTGGGTGTACAGCGCCGAGACTTGTTTTACTTCATCTACCACAGCAGCAAATGGCTGGGTCGCGCCCCAATGATTACCCGCTTGTAACCAAGTCTCTGCCAACTGACGACGAGATAATGACTGCAATTGCTCTTTTACCTGTTCACTCCATTGCGCATAACTCAGATCTAACAACGGAAGATCCAGCAACCATTCACCGGGATAATCGACAATATCTAAATACAGGCGGCAAACATCATGGCCAATTTTTTGCCGTAATAACTGCTGACTACGAAAGCGGAGTTCTAAGCGGATTTCACTGAGTGTTTGGGTTGGATCAGGCCATTGTGGCGGATCAGATGCCAGCATCGACAACGCCTGTGAATAACCAAAGGTGGGAATGTGATGATGGGTTTGAATAACTTGCTGAGCACCGAGCAAGCGGCCTTGCTGTAAAACCTGCCAATGGGGTAATTTGGCACTAAAACCGGCCTGTTCCAGTTGTTGGATCAGCGCAGTAACAAAAGCCGTTTTACCGCTGCGCGCCAAACCTGTGACGGCCAAGCGTAAATGACGATCCCAGGTACGTTGCCATAATGTATCCGCCTTTCGTTGCAAATTCAGCCATCGTTCTCGCCGCAACACAGCTACCTCCGCCGTTGATGTTTTTTATTTCGTTCATTCAGTAAGAGAATGCCCTTCATCTCAGACAAGCGTTGAAGGATAACTCGCGTTATAATCAGCACTTAGACGTGGTCAACGCCAATCGTGGCGGTTGTCCCAGCCTATCAGTCACGGATGTCGTATGAAACTTTTTTCATTAATGCACTGTTTGGGAGCCGTAATATTACTGCTCACCGGCTGCAAACCAGTCGAATCAGCCAAAACCAGCGGCGCTGTTTATTGTGTTGATAGTTTCAGCCAACACTTAAATCCGCAGATCCTGGGCTCCAGCCCTTTTGTTGCGTCATTGTCACAACAAGTCTACAACCGACTGATCGAAATCAATCCTGATACCCAACGCTTGGATGGCGCCTTAGCCGACAATTGGAGTATCAGCCGCAATGGTCTGGTTTATACCTTCAATTTACGCCGGAATGTACCGTTCCACCATACAGCATGGTTTACCCCACAACGGTTATTTAATGCCGATGACGTAGTGTTCAGTTTTCAACGCATTATTGATTCAAACCATCCGTTTCATGCCGTTTCAGGAACGCGTTATCCGTTTTTTGATAACCGGCAATTTGCTGAAGTTTTACAGGATGTGAAGAAAGTTACCGACTATCAGGTGCAATTTATCCTTCGTCATCCCGATGCCTCGTTTATGGCCACATTAGCCAGCGATTACGCCGTGATTTTATCGGCGGAATACGGTGACTACCTGCAACGCCAGCATGGCGATTTGCAGGATATGGACGATTTACCAATTGGAACCGGACCATTTCAGTTACTGGAACAACGTCCAGATGAATATTTACGTCTAAGCAGAAATCCGGATTATTGGGACAAAGCACCACAACTGGAACAGCTGGTTTTCGACTACACACCTCGTGCCTCTAAGCGCTTAGCAAAATTATTTACTGGTGAATGTCAGGTAATTGCGACCCCCGCAGCCAGCCAATTGCCGTTTATCCGTAATAACCCACGCACTGAGTTAGATATTCAGAGCAACATGAATACCACGTATCTGGCATTAAATACCCGCCAGAAACCGCTGAATGATATTCGGGTCCGACAAGCGATTGCCATGGCAATCAACCGTGACAATCTGCAACAAGCTGTTTTTTATGATACTGGTGAAACCGCCTCCAGTTTGTTGCCACCAGCGTCTTGGGCTCATCATCCGAATCTGGATGAGTATTATTATGATCCAGATAAAGCGCGGGAGTTGTTGAAGGATGCCGGTTACCCGGACGGTTTTGATATAACCATGTGGGTGCAACCAACTGCAAAAACTTATAACCCAAATGCATCGAAAACGGCTCAGTTGATCCGAGGTGATTTAGCCCGCATCGGAATAAATGTGCAGTTGGTGGAAACACGCTGGATACTCATGCGAGCAAACCTGCAAGAAGGTAAACATGATTTAGCCTTATTATCATGGGCTGCAGACAATGCCGATCCTGACAACTTCTTGCGCCCATTACTCAGCTGCGAAGCGATGGGTAAAGAGGGTAACAACTATTCTGGCTGGTGTAATCCTGAGTTTGATGCCCATCTGGATAATGCGTTAGCTACTCAGCGATTATCACAACGGATCTTTGAATACCAACTCAGTCAGGAAATGATCTACCAGTATGTTCCTGTGATCCCGCTGGCTCATGCCCTGATGGTGAGTGCCTACTGGCGAAACATGCACAATATTGTCATTCCGCCCACCGGTGGTGTTTCATTTAAAAAGGCTTATCGGGAGTAAGTTATGCTCATTTACACATTGCGCCGCTTAAGCTTATTGTTCTTTACGTTACTCATCCTGAGCCTGTTGGCCTATGGCATGGATCGGCATATTGATAGCGACAATTCACTAAATCTGATCAATGGCTATGTTGAGTTCGTCAAAAACTTCCTACAAGGTCAGTGGGGCATTTCTAGCGTCACTGGTGACCCCGTGTTAAACAGCGTGCTGGCTTATTTACCGGCCACATTAGGCTTAGCTTTAGCGGCGATTTTCCTGGCGACCGTTGTTGGTATTACATTGGGTATGTTGGCTGCGTTATATCGGGATCGTTGGCCGGACATGATCATCACCAACCTCAGTTTACTGGGTTTTTCGATCCCCATTTATTGGCTTGCGACGTTATTGATCATGACATTGGCGATGCAATTGGGTTGGTTCCCCTCTTCCGGACAGTTAAGCCTGCTTTATCAAATCCGCCCGGTAACTGGCTTCAGTTTGCTTGACTGCTGGTTGTCTGATAAACCCTATCGGATGGCAGCATTATTGGATGCACTGCAGCATCTGATATTACCGGCAAGTGTACTGGGTTTGATAACCACCACTGAGGTGATCCGTTTAGTACGCAGTTCGCTGAGTGAAGTGATGGGGCAAAGTTATATTAAAGCTGCACTCAGTCGTGGACGTTCAACCTGGAGTGTTGTGTTAACGCATGGGTTGCGTAATGCATTACCGCCTATTTTACCAATGATGAGTATGCAATTTGGTACCATAGTGACCTCCGCCATTATTACTGAACAAATGTTTGAATGGCCCGGATTAGGACGCTGGCTAGTGAGCAGTATCAATGCCCGCGATTTCGCCGCTGTTCTGGCCTGCATGCTGGTAATAGCCATTACACTCATTGTTATCAATGTCTTTTCTGAATTACTGACTGTTCTGTTCTACCCAGCTAAAAGGAAAGCGATGTATGCCCAGCAAGGTTAGAATTTACCCTGAGATCCGCATACCGTCACCGCTGGCACAGACATGGCAAACGTTTCGCCAAAACTCGCGCGCCATGGCCGGTTTGTGGATGTTTGCCTTTTTTATTGCCATGGCAGTGCTGGGCCCATCGTTATCCAGTTATGATCCGTTTGATCAAAACGCCAATGCACTGCTGCTCTCACCTTCGTGGGAAAAAAATGGCTCACTGCACTACTTTTTAGGCACCGATGACTTAGGCCGAGACGTGTTATCGCGTCTGTTATACGGCGCCCAGATGACCTTTGGTAGCGCACTGACCGCCTGTGTCTTGGCCATGTTGATAGGTTCTGGTATTGGGGTTGTTGCTGGTATGCAACGCGGTCTGATGTCCAGCATCTTGCACCACATGCTGGATGTGTTGTTATCTGTTCCTTCCTTGCTGTTGGCTATTGTGCTGGTTTCACTGATGGGAGCCAGCCTCGAAAATGCCTTGCTCGCCATCACCTTGGCTTTAATTCCGCAGTTTATTCGAGCCTCATTTAATGCCGTCCGTGAAATAGCAGGCAAAGAGTACATCATCGCGGTACGGCTTGATGGTTCAACACCGTGGCGTATTCTGCGACTCGCGATTTTACCGAACATTCTAGATGTATTGGTTACGCAAACCACGCGAGGGCTCTCTGCCGCCATACTCGATATCAGTGCCGTCTGTTTTCTGGGCATCGGTGCGCAATCGCCGTTGCCCGAATGGGGTACCATGCTCGCAGATAGTTTAGATCTTGCTTATATCTCGCCGTGGAACGTTGCATTACCGGGTTTAGCCATCATGCTAAGTGTGGTTGCCACCAATCTGGTCGGTGAAGGCCTGCGTAAAGCACTGCAACAAGGACTTGAATAATGCCGTTATTGGATATTCGTAATCTGACTATTGAGATCGACACCTCACAAGGCCGCGTCAAAGTCGTCGATAAAATCAGCCTGACGATTAATGAAGGCGAAGTTCGTGGTTTAGTCGGTGAGTCCGGTTCAGGTAAAAGTTTGGTTGCCAAAGCACTGGTGGGGATCACTAAAGATAACTGGCATGTTTCAGCCGATCGTCTGCGGATCTGCGATGTGAACTTACTCGAGTTGACGGCTCGTCAGCGCCGTCAGTTTCTATCAAATAACATCGCCATGATCTTTCAGGAACCCGTATCCTGTCTCGACCCATCCATTCCAGTTGGCGATCAGCTCATGGAAGTCATTCCAAGCCGGGTATTTGAAGGAAAATGGTGGCAATGGCCGTTTTGGCGGAAAAAACATGCCAAAGCTTTATTGCACCGCGTTGGCGTTAAAGATCATGACAAAGTCATGAACGCCTATCCACTAGAGCTTTCTGATGGTATCTGCCAGAAAGTCATGATTGCAATGGCTATCGCCGTCAAACCCAAACTGCTGATCGCCGATGAACCCATCAGCTCTATGGAAGCCACCACACAGGCACAAATTTTACGGCTGCTGGATAAAATGAACGTGGTTAACCACACCACCATTTTGCTGATCAGTAACGATTTAAATGCGATAGCCAATCTGGCGGATACCATCAGTGTGATGTATTGCGGTCAGATGGTAGAAACTGGTCCACGCGAACTAGTATTAAAAAATCCGCATCACCCTTATACCAATGCGCTATTGAACGCGTTGCCGGATTTCAGTCAAAATTTGCCGCATAAATCAGCACTGATCACCCTACCCGGCTCCATACCACCACTGCAGCATTTGCCTATCGGTTGCCGTCTTGGACCGCGCTGCCCGTATGCACAGAAAATGTGTGTACGTATGCCCGGTGTCACCCAAAGTAAAGGACACCAATTTTATTGCCATTTCCCACTGAACCTGGAGGATTCCAGCCGATGAACTCCGCACCCTTATTGAAAGTCAGTGGTATCAATAAAACCTTTATCAATCGGGTGGGTTTATTCCGCCGCAAACCGGTTCAAGTGTTAAAAGATATTTCATTCACTTTAGAGCCTGGTGAAACACTCGCATTGGTTGGTGAAACTGGCTCCGGCAAAAGTACACTTGCCAAGATATTGGCTGGCGTGGTGCCACCAACCTCCGGTGAAATAGAAGTAAATGGAGAAGTAATTGCGTTTGAAGATACACAAAAACGCTGCAAACTGATCCGCATGATCTTCCAAGACCCGAATTCTTCGTTAAACCCGCAACTTCGGGTCGGTCGAATTCTGGAAGCACCGCTACGCCTGAATACTGATCTCACGGAAGAAGAACGCGCTAACACCGTGATCGACACTTTACGGATGGTCGGTTTATTACCGGAACATGCGCTGTTTTATCCGCAGATGATCTCATTAGGGCAAAAACAACGTGTCGCGCTGGCACGGGCGCTGATCCTTGATCCGAAGATCATCGTGGCCGATGAAGCCTTCTCGATGCTGGATGTCTCCATGCGCTCGCAAATCGTCAATTTGTTGCTGAAATTGCAGGAACGGTTGGGGTTATCTTACGTGGTCGTTGCCAACGATCTGGGTCTGGTGCGCCATATCAGCGATAAAGTCTTGATCATGCATCAGGGGGAAGTCGTTGAAAGCGGGCTGACCAGCGAAGTATTCGCCAATCCACAGCATGACGTCACCAAACGACTGATCCAAAACCATGGTCACGAATACCGGCTGTAATTTTTTGTCGGTGCCAAAAAATGCCAGATAGCAAAAAGCCCTGAAAAATCAGGGCTTTTTTATTAGCAGGAAAAACTATACGCCAGCTTTAGCTAACGCAGCAGAAACAATCTGTTGCGCTTCTTTCTGGATCAGATCCAGATGTTCTTCGCCTTTGAAGCTTTCCATGTAGATCTTGTAGATTGACTCTGTGCCACTTGGACGAGCTGCAAACCAGCCATTCTCGGTCACTACTTTCAAACCACCAATTGCGGCATTGTTACCTGACGCTTTAGTCAGCTTTTCCAGAATCGGTTCGCCGGCCAGTGTAGTTGCTTCAACCAGATCAGGGCTCAGTTTCGACAATACAGCTTTTTGTGCGGTATTCGCTGGCGCATCGATACGACGATACACTGGCGCACCAAATTCTTCGGTCAAGGCGTCATACAACTGCTGCGGGTCTTTGCCAGTCACCGCAATAATTTCTGCTGCCAGCAAAGCCAGAATGAAACCGTCTTTGTCGGTGGTCCAGACAGTGCCATCTTTACGCAGGAATGACGCACCCGCGCTCTCTTCACCACCGAAGCCGAAGCTGCCGTCAAACAGGCCATCGACAAACCATTTAAAGCCAACCGGCACTTCTTTCAGATTGCGGGCAATTTTACCGGCCACACGATCAATGATGGAAGAAGAAACCAGTGTCTTACCCACTGCTGCTTGCGCTGGCCAGTTAGGACGATGGGTAAACAGATATTGGATCGCAACAGCCAGATAGTGGTTTGGATTCATCAGACCTGATTTAGTCACAATACCATGACGGTCATAATCCGGGTCATTACCTAATGCAATATCAAATTTGTCTTTCAGACCAATCAGGCTAGCCATCGCCCAAGGGCTCGAGCAATCCATACGGATTTTGCCGTCCTTATCCAGTGTCATAAACGAGAAGGTCGGATCAACCCGATAATTCACAACTTCGATATTCAGGCCATAGGTTTTCGCAATCACATCCCAGTAGGCAACACCAGCGCCACCCAACGGATCAACACCAATTTTGATGCCCGATTTACGAATTGCTTCCATATCCAGCACATTACCCAAATCATTCACATACGGGGTAACGTAGTCATGTTCCTGCACAAATTCAGAGGCAATCGCCGCGGCATAAGGCATTACTTTCACATCAACAGAACCATTTTCCAGGATCTGGTTCGCACGATCTTCCACCCATTTGGTGATATCACCTTCAGCTGGGCCACCATGCGGAGGGTTATATTTAAAGCCACCATCTTCCGGCGGATTGTGTGATGGGGTGATCACCACACCATCAGCCTGATCTGCATGACCAGCGCGGTTGTAAGTCAGGATCGCGTGCGAAACAACAGGAGTCGGTGTATAGCCTAAACCTTGCTGAATCCGAACCTGCACCCCGTTAGCTGCCAATACCTGTACAGCGCTGGCCAGTGCCGCTTCTGACAATGCGTGCGTATCCATACCAATAAACAGCGGGCCAGAGATGCTTTTGCTCTGACGATATTCAGCCAAAGCCTGACTGACAGCCTGAATATGAGATTCAGTGAAAGCATTGTGCAACGAACTACCGCGGTGCCCGGAGGTGCCGAAGGCAACACGTTGTTCAGGTAATGACATATCAGGTTTATTCAGATAATAAGCAGCGACCAGACGTGGAATATTAGTGAGGTCTTCAACGCGAGCTGGTTTACCTGCGTGCGGATGTTGTGCCATATACGACTTCCTGTTCTTTTATACCTTGTTACAAACCTCTGCGATCGTTTCCGCAGAGTAGCCCATGGCCTGCATTAACTGCTCAATAATCAAGCGCTTACGGCCAGTATTCGTGTTAGTAATAACCCAGTAAGGGGTCTCAGGGACAGGTTTTGGCTTGGTGGTTTTACCATTGTCTAACAAGGCTTGAGGATCTTCCGCGAAGTAGATCCGTTTACGGCCTTTAATGTCTGCGCCCCGGCTGAAAACTTCAGGTTGAGCACGATACAAGGCAGAAAGAATTAACATAAAACGTGCAATTGCACTCTCTTCTTTCGCTAATTGCGCATCGTCGATCAGCTTGGTCAAAACATCTGTAGAAGCTTCTGTAGTTGATTCCGCATCCGTCTTTTCATCAAGCACCGCAGACACAGTTGGTTCCATGCTCGTATCTGCAGGCAAAGCAAGCAGGCGTCTTAAAATATCAGAAGCACTCTCGCCAATATGCAAGGTACGGCTGGCTATGTAACGGTAGATCTGTTCATCAACCTCAATGGTTTTCATTTTTATTCGGTTCCGACACTTTTTGAATATAGACAACGGTCGGATTATACATAAGCCACAGCAGCAAACCTAACCCTGTGCACGGTGTTTACTCAGACCCGTAGCACTACCCTCGCATAAATTCCATTTCAGTACACTTGTGTTCATCTCCACTCGTGACTCATCCCTCATTTTGGTGCCAGATTACGCCAATCCTCTGATTTCGTTAACCAAGAGAATAAATCCATCTTTAATTTGCTTAAATTCGACCGACTCACGATTTATCCAGTAATTTGTTAATATAAAGTTACAGCAATCGATGAAGGACACACTGTGAAGCTTAATTACCAGATAACCGAGTTCCCTGATCCTTTAGCAGAACCGATTGTTTTGCTGCATGGGCTATTTGGCAAACAAGACAATCTGGGATTACTCAAACAAGCGCTGCAGTTACAACGCCCTGTGATCACCGTTGATTTACGTAATCATGGGCTGTCGGAATGGCATGCTGAGATGAACTATCAAGTGATGAGCGAGGATATTCTCAATTTACTGGATAAACTTGCCCTGCCTACAGTACATCTGCTTGGACATTCCATGGGTGGCAAGGTGGCGATGGCGGTGGCGTTACAAGCACCCGATCGCGTAGCTTCGTTATGTGTAGCGGATATCGCACCAGTGACCTATACAGAAAACCGACATACAAATGTGTTTAAAGCCTTGAATGCTGTTGCTAACGCACAAGTTACTTCCAGAAAAGAGGCCGAACAGCGCATGTCTGACTACCTGGCCGAACCATCTGTACGCCAGTTTTTATTAAAATCTTTCAGTAACACACAACCCACCCACTGGCAATTTAACCTGCACATATTGCAACAACACTATGCCGATATCATGGGGTGGCCTTTCGCTACACAGCACTATTCAGGCCCGGTGTTGTTTATCAAAGGTGGCGCATCAGACTATTTGCAAACGGAACATCAGCATGCAATAGCTCAGCACTTCCCAAACGCCAGCGCCAAAATAATTCCGGGTAGCGGCCATTGGCTGCATGCGGAAAAACCACTCTTATTTAACGGAATTGTTGAGCGTTTTTTACAACAATCAAACCGATAAAACACCCGCTATCACGCGTTATGCTTTGCGATACATTGTGGTATAGTGCGCCCCCTATTGAGATATGCACGCACCTGAACCTTGTCTGGCAGTAGTTTTATATATGGCAAAACATCACTCGGATCGCACTACACTGGATCTGTTTGCTGACGAAAAACGTCCAGGGCGCCCTAAAACCAACCCTCATCCCCGTGATTTGCAGTTAAAAATAAATAAACGCAATCAATTAAAACGGGATAAGGATAAAGGGCTTCATCGGGTTGAACTCAAACTCGATGCAGAGTCATTGGATGATCTCAATCAGTTGGCAGATGCCCGTGGTATCAGCAGATCAGAACTCATTCAGGAGTTAGTCCGCGAATACGTTAGCACTCAGCGTTCCAGCCAGCTAAAATAGTAACCAGCATTTTGAATTCCGACGAAGACGAACAAGGATAATTCACCTTATGGCACTGATAGGTCTGTTCTTTGGTAGCGATACCGGCAACACAGAAGCAGTCGCAGGCATGATCCAGAAAGAACTGGGCAGCGATTTGGTTGATGTATTGGATGTAGCTCAGGGCACCAGCGCTGACTTTGAAAAATATGACTTGCTGATCTTAGGCATTCCAACCTGGTATTACGGTGAGTCACAGGCCGACTGGGATGATTTTTTCCCTGAATTGGAAAAAGTTGATTTCAGCACCAAACTGATTGCCATCTTTGGTTGTGGTGATCAGGAAGATTATGCTGAATATTTCCTTGATGCGATGGGCACGTTGCGTGACATCGTCGTAGCGAAAGGCGCAACCATTGTGGGCTACTGGCCAACAGAGGGCTATCATTTCGAAGCCTCTAAAGCACTGGTAGATGACAAACATTTTGTTGGTTTAGGCATTGATGAAGATCGTCAGCCGGAACAAACAGCGGAACGTGTAGCGGCCTGGTGTCAGCAATTACGCGAAGAAATGTGTCTGTCTGAATTAGTCTAACAATTGTTCAGCTTCAGCCAAGCCCGTGACCTTCACGGGCTTTATTTTATGCAGAACAGAGCAAACATCGCCGTAACACATTTCTTTTTATTAGAATTGCGCCATATAATGGGGAAAGCCCTACTCGCTGCAGTCTCAAACTGCCCCAAGAATACAGAGAGCTATGACAGACCATAATCAGCAACTGAAAGACGCCGGACTAAAAATCACTTCGCCGCGGGTTAAGATCCTGGATTACCTGCGCCAGCCGGAATGCCAGCACATTAGTGCTGAAGACCTTTATAAACTGCTGCTGGATAATGGTGAAGAAATTGGTTTAGCGACCGTTTATCGGGTTCTGAATCAATTTGATGATGCCGGCATTGTCACGCGTCATCATTTCGAAGGCGGCAAGTCCGTATTTGAACTGGCACAGCAACATCACCATGATCATCTGGTATGTCTGGATTGTGGCAGTGTGGTCGAGTTTTCTGACGAAGTGATTGAACAACGTCAAAAAGAAATCGCCGCGGCGCATGGCATGACACTGACACATCACAGCCTGTATCTGTACGGTAACTGCGGTAAAGAAAACTGCGTCAATCGTAAGAAATAATGGTTAGCCAATAATTTGTTCCGATAAAAAGAATCCCGCACTTGGCGGGATTCTTTTTATGCTTAATTTCTGCAGCCGCCGTGGCCACCACAGCATTCATGCGGTTCTTCCGCGTCATGATGATGATCATGTTCATGACCTTTCCCGCCACAGCACTCATGTTCCTCACCATGCGCATGGCCTTTACCACCACAACATTCATGATCATCACCATGTGAATGACCATGACCGCCGCAACAACTTTCATGCTCGTGATGGTGACCGTGACCACAGCCTTCTTCACCATGAATATGGCCATGTGCAATTTCTTCAGCAGTGGCAGCACGAACTTCACGAACGTTTACTTTAAAATGTAAGTCCATGCCTGCCAGTGGATGGTTGGCATCAACTTTCACGAAGTTTTCAGACACTTCAACGATAGTTACTGGGCGGTGGCCGTCATCGGTGTCAGCAACAAATGTGTCGCCTTCTGCCACTTCCATACCGTCGAACAATTCACCCGGCACTTCTTGGACCAATGATTCTTCGTATTCACCGTAAGCATCCGCCGCAGGCACAGTCAGTTCAAAGCTGTCACCAGCCGCACGTTCATACAGTGCATTTTCTAAACCGGGAACCAGATAGCCACTGCCATGCAGATAAACTAACGGCTCACGCCCTTCAGTGGTATCCAGTACTTCGCCAGAAGTATCAGACACGGTGTAATCCAGCGTAACTACGCTCAAATGAGTAATCTTCATCATGCATCCCGGTTAAAATGACAACTAGTCTCACCAGCATACCGGAAAAATCCAGCCAAACACAATCCTCTGCTTATCATTCAACAGCTGCCGGATAAGGCTTTTACCCGTATAATGCACTTTTGTTTGCTGCAGAATTATTCCCGTCATGATCATCGTTTCTCAAATTACGCTGCTCCGAGGCAATAAGCCTTTATTAGAAGAGGCATCCGCCACCATTCACCCCGGTCAAAAAGTCGGGTTAGTTGGAAAAAACGGCTGCGGTAAATCCAGTTTTTTTGCCTTATTAAAAGGGGAACTGGCGGTTGATGCAGGGTCGGTTTCTGTACCAGCACAATGGCAAATTGCCACCGTAGCGCAGGAAACCCCCGCCCTTGGCTGTTCTGCGATCGATTATGTCATTGACGGCGACAAAGAATTTCGCAGCCTTGAGCAGCAATTAGCGCAAGCCGAACAACAAGGCGATGGCATCCGCATTGCCGAATTACATGGTCATTTAGATGCCGCCGGTGCTTACACCATTCGTTCGCGTGCTGGCGAACTGTTGCATGGTCTGGGCTTCAGCAGCGAACAACATCAGCAACCGGTCTCGGCATTTTCTGGTGGTTGGCGTATGCGTTTGAACTTAGCACAAGCGCTGATCTGTCGTTCCGATCTACTGTTACTCGACGAACCCACCAACCACTTAGATTTAGATGCTGTGATCTGGCTGGAAAGCTGGTTACGCTCTTATCGCGGTACATTGATCTTGATCTCTCACGATCGTGATTTTCTCGATCGCGTCATTAATCGCATCATTCATATCGAAAATGACAAGTTGAATGAATATACCGGCGGTTATTCTGACTTTGAAATCCAACGGGCATCGGCCTTATCACAACAACAATCGATGTATGAAAAGCAGCAACTCGCACTGAGTAAGATGCAAGATTACGTGGATCGCTTCCGATATAAAGCCACCAAAGCCCGTCAGGCGCAAAGTCGTCTGAAAGCAATGGAGCGTATGGAACTGATCCTGCCGGCGCATGTCGATTCGCAATTTCAGTTCCAGTTCCGTGAACCGGATGCACTGCCAACCCCGCTGATCAGTATGGAAAATCTCAGCGCCGGTTATGGCGATAAACTGATCCTGCAAAAAATTAAACTGAACTTAGTCCCTGGCTCACGCATTGGCTTGCTGGGTCGCAATGGTGCCGGTAAATCGACATTTATCAAATTGCTGGCCGGTGAACTGACACCGCTGTCTGGCAAGTTGGAACCCAGCAAAGGCGTCAAGATCGGTTATTTTGCCCAGCATCAGCTGGAATCATTGCAGCAAGGCGATACGCCATTACAGCACCTGACGCGCATCGCCGGTAACCGTCCGGAACAGGAACTACGTAATTATTTAGGTGGTTTTGGTTTTCATGGCGATAAAGCGCTGGAAGTAGTGGATACCTTCTCCGGCGGTGAAAAAGCGCGCTTAGTGCTGGCATTGCTGGTCTGGCAAAAACCGAATTTACTGTTATTGGATGAACCAACCAACCATTTAGATCTCGAAATGCGTGAAGCACTGACATTGGCATTGCAGGGCTTTGAAGGCGCCATGGTTATCGTCTCGCACGATCGCCATTTACTACGCACTACGACCGATGAATTTTATCTGGTACACCAACAACGCTTGGAAGCCTTTGATGGTGACTTAGACGACTACCATAAATGGTTGACCGAACAAGATAAAAATCAGAACGAAACTAAAGCCACTAGCAACACACCAGCAGCACCACAAAGTGCGACAGCACGAAAAGATCTGAAACGTCGGGAAGCTGATTTCCGCCAGCAGATCCGCCCATTGCGCCAAAAGCTGGAAAAACATGAAAAACAGATGGCAAAACTGCAACAGGCATTAACAGATATTGAAACCGAGCTGTCTGATCCAGCCATCTATCAGGATGATGCAAAACCCAAACTGACCGGTTTGCTGGCGCAGCAAGGCCCGTTAAAAAACGAACTGGAACAAGTCGAGTTGGAGTGGATGGAAATCTCCGAACAGCTGGAACAAATGGAACAACAATTTGCTGCCGAAGTAGCAACTCAGGATTAAATTGAATGCTTAGTTATCGCCACGCGTTTCATGCCGGCAATCATGCCGATATTTTAAAACATGCAGTGATCAGTTTATTGATCGACCAGCTGAAACAAAAAGACAAACCGTTTTGTTATCTCGACACCCATTCGGGTGGCGGCTGTTACGACCTCACCGGGGAATGGGCAAATAAAAAAGCCGAATATCTCGATGGCATTGCCCGTCTCTGGCCACAACGGGAACAATGGCCGGTGCTGAAAAGCTATCTCGATTGTGTGGCGGCACTCAATAATGGTGATACATTGCATTATTACCCCGGCTCACCCGAGATCGCACGTGCTCAATTGCGCGAACAAGATCGTCTGATCCTGATGGAATTGCATAACAACGAAATTGATATTCTGCGTCAGCACATGCACCGCGACCCACGTGTGGCATTACATCATCGTGATGGTTTTGAAGGGGTGGTCGCACTCACACCGCCAACACCTCGTCGCGGCCTAGTATTAATCGACCCACCGTATGAGCTGAAAGAAGATTACGATCGTGTGGTTAAGTCACTAGCCAAAGCGTGGCGACGCTGGCCAGTGGGTATGTATGCAGTCTGGTATCCATTGCTGGGTAAAGAAGCCGATCGCAGTCAGCACATGCTCAGTGAATGTCAAAAATTAGGTATTCCAATGCTCACCGCCGAGTTAAGTGTGCAAGCCCAATCGCCGACTTGGGGCATGCACGGTTCAGGCATGGCCATTTTTAATCCACCATGGCAATTTGAACAGCAGTTGCAAAAACTATTGCCAGAATTGTGCTCTTTATTAGCCATGACACCGCAAGCCAATTGGGAAATAAAGTCGCATAATTCAGAAGGTTAATCGACGTTTTTTGTTGCCATTCAGACCCCTTTGGATGAATGGCAATTTTCATCATTCCTATGCTATTTATCTTTATGAGCAAAAATTTTTATGCATAGGAATTTATCAGAATATTCTTTATTTACCGCCAAAAACCGACAATTCAACAAGCAAAAATCCGAATAAAGGCTATTTTGTCAGATTTTTTCGCCAAAAAACCACACATATTCCCACCTTTAATGCTGAGTATTCACGATGAGAAGCCTTTGCATAATAAATAGAGTGAATTAGTTATTGCACTGTCACACAAAAGCCCGATAATGCGCCGGATTTTTTATAAAGCATCGCGTTCCGCCTGATAGGACAGAACGTATCACTGGTGACAGGGCCGTGGCCCTTTTGTGAGGTGTAAACATACAATGAATAACGAAATCGTCCCTGTTGAACTGGATTACCGCGACCTGGTAGAAACCTATGGTTCACCGTTGCTGGTCCTGGATCAAGCCGCTGTCCGTAAACAATATCGCGCTTTAGTGAAAGCCCTGCCCGGCGTTCGCATGCATTATGCTTTAAAACCGCTGCCCCATTCAGCGGTAGTTGCCACTTTAAAAGCCGAAGGCTGTTGTTTCGATTTAGCTACGAACGGTGAAGTCGATCTGATGTTAGAAAATCAGATCAATCCGGACGATTGTATTCATACTCACCCTATCAAGCGTGATGGTGATATTAGTTACGCTTTAGATTACGGCTGTAAAGTTTTCGTATTTGATAACCCGATTGAACTGGAAAAGTTCATTCCTTATCAAGACAAAGCACAGCTGCTATTACGCGTCAGCTTCCCTAACCCGGAAAGTAAAGTTGACCTGTCGAAGAAGTTTGGCTGCACACCAGAAGCCACACTGCCTTTGCTGCGTAAAGCCAAAGAGTTAGGTCTTAATGTTATCGGCCTGTCATTCCATGTTGGCTCACAAGTGCCAAACTCTCGTCGCCACGTGGAAGCGATCACTGCTTGTAATCAGTTGATCCGTGATGCTGCAGCTGAAAATATTAACCTGCAAGTGCTCGATATCGGTGGCGGATTCCCGGTGAATTACGGTGCTGATGGCGCCGATCTGGATATTTACGAATTTTGTGCACCGATCCGTGAAGCATTGAGCAACACACCGGAAGGTATCCGCCTGTTAGCAGAACCAGGTCGTTTCATTTCCGCACCTTGCATGACTTCTGTTGCCAGCGTCATGGGTAAAGCGGAACGCTTTGGCCGCATGTGGTATTACCTGGATGATGGTTTATATGGCAGCTACAGCGGTCAACTGTTTGATCATATCAACTATCCAAAGTCTGCCCCTTATGCAACCGGCGAAGCGCTACCAGCCGTACTGGCAGGCCCGACCTGTGACAGCATCGACGTATTGGCCGATGATATCGATCTGCCTGCGCTGAATGTGGGTGACGTGATCATTGGGAAGATGATGGGCGCTTACACTTGGGCATCAGCAACCGAGTTTAACTTCTTCCGCAAAGCCAATATTTTGGTCGTAGATAGCGACGAAGCAGCCGAATTACGTGCTGTTGCGTAACACGAAGTTTAGCGTTACACATAAAAAAGGGCAGTCATCGCGACTGCCCTTTTTGTTTTATATAGTCGGATAGCTTACATACGCGCTTCCAGCATCAAACGTTTCATTTCAGCAACCGCTTCCGGTAAACCGCTAAACACCGCTCGGCCAATAATGGCATGGCCGATGTTTAACTCAACCATTTCAGGGATCGCCGCGATAGCTTGTACGTTTTGATAATGCAGACCATGCCCCGCATTCACTTTTAAGCCACGTTGATGTGCATATGCCGCCGCTTCGGCGATACGCGCCAGCTCAGCTTGCTGTTCTGCTTCAGTTTCAGCGTCAGCATAACGACCGGTGTGAATTTCAATGTAAGGTGCGCCGCTTTCTACTGCCGCATCAATCTGGGTATGATCCGCATCAATAAACAGCGAAACCTGAGTACCCACTGCCGCAAGACGTTCAACTGCATCACGAATACGCGCCACTTGTGAAGCAACATCCAAACCACCTTCTGTCGTCACTTCCTGGCGTTTTTCTGGCACTAAGCACACAAACTGCGGTTTGATACGGCAAGCAATGGTCAGCATCTCTTCTGTCACTGCCATCTCTAAATTCATGCGTGTTTTAATGGTCTGACGCAGAATCTCAACGTCACGATCGGTGATATGACGGCGATCTTCACGCAAGTGTACAGTGATCCCTTCCGCACCAGCTTGTTCAGCTAACGCCGCTGCAAACACCGGATCAGGGTAAGCCGTACCACGGGCATTACGTAACGTGGCAACATGATCGATATTTACACCCAATAAAATTTTGCTCACTCTGATCTCCTTGCTATAAACGCAGAATAAAGCTCCCTGCTTTTCAGGGGACGATTGCCCAATAACGCTGCAAAAGCCTGACGACAAAAGCGTCGGGCTGCCGCTAAAATTGATGCATTAATAAAATCCCGCTCCGCCATGCCAATTATCTCTGTACCAGAAAAAACAGCATGGTCGCGCAGCGCAGTGGTAATAAAACCCGCTTCCGGTTCGTAACGATAGAAACAGGTGGGATCAATCGGCAAACCACTATCAGCGGCATAACAAAAATCGACGCCGTAACCCAATTGCTGCAACAAGAGTAATTCAAATTGCCGTAATAAGGGAGAGACCGGTTGCAGCGGATCCGATAAAACCAGTAATGTCTGAAAATAACTACTATAGAGGCCCGGATATTCGGTATCCGGTTCCAAAAGATGGTAAAGCAGTTCGTTCAGATATAAAGCGCTAAATAAGCGTTCACCTTGCAGTGCAACCTGCGGACTTCGCGCTTCCAGTTGCACCAGTGTTTTCAGATTACTTTTGCCACTATAACGAATATGCAAAGGTAGAAAGGGCTGTAACAGCCCTTTTACAGCAGAACGGGATGTGCGAGAACCTTTGGCCACCACGGATACTTTGCCCATGGAAGCCACAAAAAGATCCACCAGCTGACTGGTTTCACGATAAGGACGGGTATGCAATACAAAAGCCGGTAACATTTCCGGCTCAGTCATCACCATAACCTAAGCTACGCAGTGCGCGTTCATCATCAGCCCAACCGGATTTAACTTTAACCCAGAGTTCTAAGAAGACACGCTGGCCGAATAAACGTTCCATATCCAGACGCGCTTCGGTACCGATCACTTTCAGTTTTTCACCTTTGTTACCGATCACCATTTTCTTCTGGCCTTCACGTTCTACCAGAATCAGCGCATTGATATGAAACAGCCCATCGTCTTCGACTTTAAAGCGTTCGATTTCTACGGTAACGGAATAAGGTAATTCTTCACCGGTAAAGCGCATCAGTTTCTCGCGGATGATCTCTGATGCCATAAACCGTGAACTGCGGTCAGTAATATAATCTTCTGGGAAATAATGCTGCCCTTCCGGTAACAGACGTTTCGCCATGTCGCGGATTTTATCGACGTTAGTGCCTTTTTCCGCCGAAATCGGCAGGATCTCTGCAAAATTACCTTTCTGCGCCAACATTTGCAGATGCGGCAACAAAACCTCTTTGTCTTTGATGACATCGACTTTATTGACCGCCAGCACAACCGGACATTTCATATAGCGCAGTTTATTCAGCACCATGTCATCGTCAGCGGTCCATTGTGTGCCATCAACCACAAACACCACCATTTCTACATCACCCAGCGAACTGCTTGCGGCACGGTTCATCAACCGGTTGATAGCGCGTTTTTCTTCAATATGCAAACCAGGAGTATCAACAAAGATAGTTTGGTAAGCACCTTGCGTATCAATACCCAAAATACGGTGACGTGTGGTTTGCGGTTTACGTGACGTAATACTGACTTTCTGGCCCAGCAATTTATTCAGCAGGGTCGATTTACCCACATTCGGACGGCCCACAATGGCCACAAAACCACAGTAGGTTTTATCTTCAGTCATTTCGGTCATACTAATTGCTCCAGTGCTTTCTCAGCAGCGGCCTGTTCAGCCTTTCTGCGACTGGAACCAACTCCAATAAACGCAGCAGAAATATCTTCAATCACACATTCCACCGTAAATTGCTGGTTATGTGCTTCCCCTTTTACGTCGGTAACCGCATAGGTTGGTAACGAACGACGACGACCTTGCAAATATTCCTGCAAACGTGTTTTCGGATCTTTTTGTTCTACACCCGGACGAATAGCGTCCAAGCGATCGTTGTACCAAGTTAGTAACAACGACCTGATGGCTTCCAGATCACTATCAATATAGATAGCGCCAATTAACGCTTCGACCGTATCGGCTAAAATGGATTCACGACGATAGCCGCCACTTTTCAGCTCGCCAGGCCCTAAGATCAAATAATCACCAAGCGCAAATTCACGAGCCAGTTCAGCCAATGTGCGTTCACGAACTAAGGTCGCCCGCATGCGGCTCATATCCCCTTCACTAACATTGGGGAAACGGTGGTAAAGCACCTCGGCGATCACCAGACTTAATATGGAATCACCCAAAAACTCCAACCGCTCGTTATGACGGGAACCGGCACTACGATGTGTAATAGACCGAACTAACAAATCTTTATTTTGAAACGAATAGCCTAGTTTTTGTTCTAAGCGGGGTAACTTATCATTCACTGAATACTGCCTATACGATTAAAACGAACACCGGTCGGTATCCAACTAGGTACTGAACTACCTGCCGGGCGATCGAATTCAAAACTCATCCAGATAGCAACCGCTTTCCCAACCAAGTTACGTTCCGGCACAAAACCCCAGAAACGACTATCCTGACTGTTATCGCGGTTATCTCCCATAGCAAAATAATACCCTTCCGGTACCACCCATTCACCAACAGGCTGGCCCGGTTGTTGGTAATACATGCCTGTGCGATCAGGAATAAAGTTATTACGCAGAATGTCGTGGTTTTTCGTGGCAGTCAGTTTTTCGGTGTAATGCTCTAATGGCATACCTAACTGGCTAAATTCGCCACTTTCTACAAAGGTAGTATTAATTTTCTGCAGTTGTGGACAAACTTTACTATCGTTACACGCCGGTTGCAGATAAAGCTCTTTATCGCGAAAAATAATACGATCGCCAGGTAAACCAATCACCCGTTTGATGTAATCAATGCGCGGGTTTTCCGGATATTTAAATACAATCACATCGCCACGCTGTGGATGCCCGGTTTCCAGCATCGTACGATTCGTCACCGGTTCCTTCAAACCGTAGGTGTATTTATTCACCAGAATAAAATCACCCTCCAGCAAGGTAGGCATCATCGAACCGGATGGGATCTGAAATGGCTCATATAAAAATGAACGTAGCACTAATACAGCCGCAATAACCGGGAAAATGCCTTTACATTGTTCGACCCAAACGGGTTCTGTCATCAGTTTTTCAATGGCTTCGGCCGTCAGGGGTGACCCCGCGGAAGCCTGTGCCTGACGCGCTTTTGCCGCTCGAATACGAACCAACACCCAATGATCCAGTAACCAAACCAATCCAGTTACCAACGTGACTGCAACCAGAATCAGTGCAAACGTATTAGCCATTAATTAGTTATCCTTTCCAACATGCAGGATTGCGAGAAACGCTTCTTGTGGTACGTCAACACGACCTACCGACTTCATTCTCTTTTTACCCTCTTTCTGCTTATTCAGCAGTTTTTTCTTACGGCTGACGTCACCACCATAGCATTTCGCCAATACGTCTTTGCGCATCGCTTTCACCGTACTACGGGCAATAATATGGTTGCCAATTGCAGCTTGAATAGCAATATCAAACATCTGTCGTGGGATCAGTTCGCGCATTTTTTCAACCAACTGACGACCACGGAATGGTGCATTGTCTTTGTGCGTGATAATAGCCAACGCATCAACCCGCTCACCGTTGATCAGAATATCCAGACGCACCATGTCGGCAGCATCAAAACGTTTAAAACCATAATCCAGTGAGGCATAACCACGGCTGGTCGATTTCAGACGGTCAAAGAAATCCAGCACCACTTCGGCCATCGGGATCTCATAGGTTAAAGCGACCTGATTGCCGTGATAAACCATGTTGGTTTGCACACCACGTTTTTCGATACATAACGTGATGACGTTACCAAGATACTCTTGTGGAACCAGGATATTACATTCCGCGATCGGTTCACGAAGCTCTTCAATGTTATTGATGGCCGGTAAATTGGATGGACTATCAATATGAATTGTCGATCCGTCGGTCATGGCGATTTCATATACTACTGTCGGAGCAGTTGTAATCAAATCAAGATCATACTCTCGTTCCAGACGTTCCTGAATGATTTCCATGTGCAACATGCCCAGGAAGCCACAACGGAAACCAAACCCTAATGCGGTCGAATTTTCCGGCTCGTAAAACAGAGAAGCATCGTTCAGCGACAGTTTTTCTAACGCATCACGGAACGCTTCATAATCTTCCGATGATATAGGGAACAAACCCGCATAGACCTGCGGTTTTACTTTTTTGAAGCCGGGTAATGCGTTTTCCGCACCATTTTTAGCCAGTGTCAGCGTATCACCGACTGGCGCACCATGGATGTCTTTGATACCACACACCACCCAACCTACTTCGCCGCAATTTAAGGCTAATGTGTCTTTTTGTTTCGGTGTTGAAATACCCAGACGATCGACACTCCACGTCTGACCGGTACTCATTACCTTGATTTTGTCGTTCTTTTTCAACGAACCGTTTTTAATGCGGACCAACGAGACCACGCCCAGATAATCATCAAACCACGAGTCGATGATCAGAGCCTGTAACGGTGCATCCGGATCACCTTCCGGCGCCGGAATACGTTTTACAATCTCTTCTAATACGTCATCAACGCCCAGACCCGTTTTGGCTGAACAGCGTACGGCATCCATCGCATCAATACCGACGATATCTTCGATCTCTTCGGCAACACGCTCTGGTTCTGCCTGCGGCAAATCGATCTTATTCAGAACCGGAACCACTTCGAGGTTCATTTCCATCGCGGTATAGCAATTCGCCAAGGTTTGGGCTTCAACACCCTGCCCTGCATCGACGACCAGTAACGCGCCTTCACAGGCTGCCAGCGAGCGCGATACTTCATAGGAAAAGTCCACGTGGCCAGGTGTATCAATGAAATTCAGCTGATACGTTTCGCCATCTCTAGCTTTGTAATCCAGCGTAACACTCTGCGCCTTGATCGTGATCCCACGTTCACGTTCAAGATCCATGGAATCCAGAACCTGCGCTTGCATTTCACGTTCGCTGAGGCCGCCACAAGTCTGAATCAAGCGGTCTGACAGTGTGGATTTACCATGGTCAATATGGGCAATAATAGAGAAGTTACGAATATTTTTCATGAGGTCTTATTTATCTGATGGCATGTAATTAACGATAATTTGAGCAGGATTTTACTGGATTAGCGGCGGTAGAGCTATGATTAGTCGTGAATGATTGCACTGACTATCAGAACGACAGCCAGTACAGTCAGAAATCGGTCAGTGACAGTTGTTCTGCAGTACAGAAATGATTGGGATCGTCACCCCTAATATCACCGGTTTATACTCTGCTTTGGTCAATCTAGCCGATTTAAATCGCATCAGCAAAAAACCAAGGCCACCGCCCAGAAACGCACCGGCTACCGATGGCCACTCCGCATCCGCCACTGATAAGTACTGCCCGATAGCCGCACCCAGCATGATAAAAAATAGCGGTAGGATATAAACCAACAGAGCTCCTTTTAACAGCCCATTTTCCGGGATGCCAATTCTCACCTGTTGCCCGACTTCCAATTCTAACGAGCAGGCAACATCAATAATTTGCGCATCATTTTTTTCTTCTTTAGCCATCGAACTGATATTGCAGCTTGATTCTTGCTGACAATGCCCACAAGCAGACAATCGTTTATATTCGACACTGACGATACCGCTCTTTGTGGCTACGACCGTAGCGATTGCTTCAATCATGGACTATTCTCCTGCTGATTAACCTGAACAGTCTCTGCTATACGACGCAAACTTGTTGCTGGCAATTCACCTACCACGGTCAAAGTCACGCCATCATCCCGGCTTAAACTTAAAACAGACGTCGCACCAGACATGGCAAATTGCTCTTTTTCACGCACAGCGCCCTGAACTGATGACCGCGAAATATAAACAGAGACATCGACTAAACCATCACTAAGCAAGAAATAGTCCACCAATTCCTCACTACCGATTAGTTTATGTTGATCCGCCGATAATGGCGCAAATCCCGCTGGTAACCAGCCAAGCTTCCACAAATGAGAGTCGGGATCTGCGCGATATATATCCTGATGGCGTTCAGCCACTGGGACTTTCGTCGATGCTATAGCTTTAATATTTGAAGCATTTTCAGGTAAAAAACGAAAATCAACGCCCAGATACTGCTCAACCAGGTTTCCTTGCGCATCGTTAATATCCAGACGCAGCAAAATACCGGTTTTCTGTTCCAACCAAAGGATAAAGTTATATTTACTCTCATCTTTGGCTGACAGCCGGACTAACTGTGCCACTTGCCCAGCAATACGATTTTTCCCTGTGCTGACAACTTCATAATGTTCCAGCAAGGTTTCTGGGGTGCAATTCAAAACCGAAAACCAGAGACCCGGTAGCCGCGAGTTTTGCAAGGTATAAGATGACTCCGCTGATTCCGCGAAAGTAACTTGCTTGTTTTTTCCAAGATATTCAACTGGACGACCACTCAAAGACAGCAGATGAGTGATCTCGTTGTTGGCATACCAACCATGGGTCAATCTCAATGGTTCAATGTTATTTTGTAGTATATGCACCATCGCCAACTCAAAATTGTTGTGATGATAACCACGCTGCATTTGAAATAACAAAGCCTCTGCTGAAGAGTCAGCAGAGGCTTTAGAGATGAACGAACCAATAAGAAAAAAAGCTAACACTATACGATGTATCAAAATTCGATTACCGCTCAACTTGTGACAGACGTTGCTGCAATTGGTGATCCTGAATGTATCGGGCAATGCGTTGACGTTCCTCTTGCAACTGTTTTTCAGACAAAACCTGAGATTGCGATTGAGCATGGATACGATCAGTATTGTAATTAATGCTTACCGGTGTTGCCGAACCGCCAGCAACTGGGATCGTGTTCAGCACAGGACCTTGTTTGATAACCGCATTCATAGAATCTTGCTGTTGGTATTGCTGAATGCCAACAAGAACCGCAACCGCGACAGAGGCAGCAATACCGTATTGTCCAGCAACCTGAATAAATTGTTTAACTTTGGGTTGCACTACAGATAAGAAAGAGCGTTGAGGCTTAGGTGCAAGAATAGTTGGCTCTTGCTCTAATGCATTAGCAATACGCTGCGACAAAGTTTCATCTAAATATTCAGGTAACTCATCACGCAACGCGTCACCGATGAGGTGATACCGCGCCCATGTCGCAGATAAAGAAGGATCTTCCAGTAAGGCTTTCATTGATTGCTCGGACGGTAATTCATTATCCATCAGAGCTGAAATGCGTTCTTTTGATGTAGTCATACTAACCCGTTACTCCATTTCAAAGCAGGATAATCCTAATCTATTCCCTGCAGTACGGCCTTAAGACGATTATCAATAACTTCCCGAGCACGAAAAATACGAGAACGGACAGTGCCAACAGGACAACCAATCACTTCTGCTATCTCGTCGTAGCTCAAACCTTCTATTTCACGCAACGTAATCACTGTGCGCAAATCTTCCGGTAATGATTGCAATGCATCGGTTACCGTTTGTTGCACCTGATCTGATGACAGTAAACGCTCAGGGCTCGCTATATCCCGTAACGCATCACCAGAGTCATATTGTTCCGCATCACCAATATCAACATCCATTCCCGGTGGACGTCGGCCATTAGAGACCAGATAATTCTTCGCCGTATTTACAGCAATACGATACAGCCATGTATAAAAAGCACTGTCGTTCCTAAATGAAGGCAAAAAACGATAAGCACTTATAAACACTTCCTGTACCACATCGGCACCATCGCTCGGGTTACTCACATAGCGGCTAACCAGATTCATGATCTTACGTTGGTATTTTGTTACCAACAGGTTAAACGCTTGTTTATCACCATGTTGCACTCGTTCAACTAACCGTTGATCGATCTCTATATCGCTCATATCGACGCCGATTTCCTCCAAATTTTCACTATCGGCCCGAAGTAGCACTCTTATTCAGACAGTATTTTTGGAGAAAAGTTCTATTCTCGGCAAAAAAACGTGATCCGGGCTGTACCTGACCATCAGTTGGGCTAGTATAAAGCTTTCCTCATCAAGGCCAATGATACTTATGAAACAGAATGTTGAATACTCCTGCGATGTTTTGATCATTGGCAGTGGTGCCGCAGGCCTCACTTTAGCATTACGCCTAGCAGATCATGCAAAAGTGATGGTATTGAGCAAAGGGCCCTTAAGTGAAGGGGCTACCTATTATGCCCAGGGAGGCATCGCTGCTGTTGCAGAAGAGACAGATAGCGTCGAATCTCACGTGAATGACACGCTGATCGCGGGTGCCGGTTTATGTGATAAAGCCATTGTTGAATTTACCGCAGAAAATGCCAAAGAATCGATTGATTGGTTAATTCAGCAAGGAGTGCCCTTCGATAAAGAAGAAGCGACCTCAGAAGATGGTGAACCAGCTTATCATTTAACCCGCGAAGGTGGTCACAGTCACCGACGGATTTTCCATTCAGCTGACTCCACAGGAAAATCAGTTGAAGTCACACTGGTTGATCGCGTGCGCCAACATCCAAATATTCAGTTAATGGAACGCTTTAATGCTGTTGATCTGATCACAACTCGTAAACTGGGTATTCCGGGTAATCGCATTCTGGGTGCCTACATTTGGAATCGGACCAAAGAACAGGTTGAAACAGTAAAAGCCCGTTTTGTTGCGTTAGCTACGGGCGGTGCATCAAAAGTATATCAATATACCTCTAATCCTGATGTCAGCTCCGGCGATGGTATCGCAATGGCCTGGCGAGCGGGCTGTCGGGTTGCCAACATGGAATTTAATCAATTCCATCCAACCACACTTTTCCACCCAGATGACCGCAATTTTCTGCTGACCGAAGCGTTACGTGGTGAAGGTGCTTTATTAAAACGCCCTGATGGTTCTCGCTTCATGCCTGATTTCGACCAGAGGGCAGAACTGGCACCACGCGATATTGTCGCTCGAGCTATTGATTATGAAATGAAGCGCCTCGGTGCTGACTGCATGTTTTTAGATATCAGCCATAAACCGGCTGAATTCGTTAGCAAACATTTCCCGACTATTTATGAACGCTGTCTGAAACTAGGTATTGATATCACCAAACAGCCGATCCCAGTTGTACCCGCAGCGCACTATACCTGTGGTGGCGTAATGAGTGACAAGTTTGGTCAAACTGACATTCCAGGTCTTTATGCGATAGGTGAAGTGTCATACACAGGGCTGCATGGTGCTAACCGGATGGCGTCGAACTCAATACTGGAATGTATTGTGTTTGCTCAGTCTGCCGCCGACGATATCAAAGCACGATTGCCGATGAGCAGTATGCCACCATCATTACCGGCATGGGATGAAAGCCAAGTCGGTAATTCCGATGAAGAAGTGGTGATCCAGCATAACTGGCATGAATTACGGCTCTTCATGTGGGATTACGTCGGTATTGTACGCACCAACAAACGACTGGAACGAGCGAAACGCCGTATTGACTTGCTGAAGCAGGAAGTACAAGAGTATTACTCGAACTTCAGGGTTTCCAATAACCTGCTTGAACTGCGTAATCTGCTGCAAGTCGCTGAACTCATCGTACGCTCCGCGATGGCGCGTAAAGAGTCCAGAGGACTGCATTACAATCTGGATTATCCTGAACAGCAGGATAATCCAACACCGACTATTTTGATCCCAGGTGATTACTGAGTTCGCATATTGATCCGCCGGGCAATCCGGCGGTATTCAGCCTCATCCATACTGTCTGAAAACAACCATAAATGGATGCGTTTCTCGCCCTGCCCACCTTGTAATACCAGCCAGATAAATCCATACCCAACCCGTGATGTGGGTGTTATATGATAAAACTTACCGTCCCAAAACACTTCATCGCCGCGCATTTCCAAAACAAATTGCCGATGGCTCGCCTGATATAACGACCAGAAGAGTGTGCAGCCCCATAAAATAAAGAACAACAACCAAAAATGGCCATGTAATGAAGACCAGGCTAACCAGCCAAGAATGATATGACCAATCAGCAAAAAAAGTTGGTGATGATGCGATGATTCAACCCGAATAACGTGCCTGATGTTTTTCACGAATCACTCCCAAAATCAATTCTAGTGATGTGTCTGATGGTGTTTCAGCCCGTAACAAACAACGAAACAACTCCATATCTGAACACTCGAGCAATCGTTGGAAATCTTGTTGCAACGGAACAGAGAGATCAAGGTAATGGAGCTCAAAAAAGGGAGCCAGCATCGAATCCAACTCAAGCATGCCCCGACGACAAGCCCAACGTAACTTAGACAACTCAGCATTCATGCCATGATTTCCTTTGATAATCTTACTAATAGAAGCTGACAAACAATAGCTCGTTATTTACCATGAATCACCATCCCAATGTGGAAAAAACCATGATGAATGAACGACTTTTATTTCCTTCTGAACCCAGTGTATATCATCTGGATGATGTAACAGTGATCCGGTTAGAAGGTCCTGATGCAGTCAAATATCTGAATGGTCAGGTTACTTGTGATATTGCAGCACTAACACCAGGACAAAGCAGCCTTGGCGCCCACTGCAATCCAAAAGGAAAAGTACTCGCAGCATTTAGATTATTCAAACGAGAACAAGATCTGCTGCTGATGTATAAAAAAGAACTGGCGGAAATTGAGTTAGCTGAACTGAAAAAATATGCGGTATTTTCTAAGCTAACCATCACAGATGTCAGCAATGAATTCTATGTGATTGGTGTAGCAGGCACAGCTACCGACGAGTGGATCAACACTCACATAACCACATTTGAGCAACTTGATACCTCACTTGTGAAATGTCAAATCAAACAAGATCGCTGGTTATTGCTATCGCAAAAATCTCATTCCTTGCCTCTCTCATTACCAGAACAGCCGCATAATGATTGGTGGGGCCTGGATATTTTGGATGGATTACCTCAGCTGAATAAAAACTCACAAGCTGAATTCATTCCTCAAGCACTCAATTTACATATTTTACAGGCCATCAGCTTCACGAAAGGGTGTTATACCGGACAGGAAACCGTGGCACGAGCAAAGTACCGCGGCATCAACAATCGGACGCTCTTTATTCTTCAAGGTACCGCTCGTAGCCCTGTGTCGACCGATAGTGTGGTCGAACGTCAATTAGGCGAACATTGGCGCACGAGTGGCACCATCCTTGATGTCTGGCAAAAAAATGAACAATTACTAATCAGCATTGTTTTACCATCGGATACCCCTGCAGACAGCGTATTTCGGATTGCAAACGATGAAGAATCTTCACTGTTTATACATCCTTTACCGTATGCGCTGGAATAATCAATAATTGGATATTAACGCCTGATAAAAAATTTTATTTGTCAGGCTTTAATTTTAATAAAAACGCCACAATGTTCGTTTATAGCCAAAGTTGCTCCCAAACATTTCAATCCCACTCAAATATTTTTTATTACAATGTTACATTTGGTTTCAATTAGAAATATTTAACAACAATAAAATATAATCAGAAACAAACAAACACGAAAAAACATATTACTTATAGTAAGTTACATAATCTTTTGGAACGTTTCTTACACAACAAATAAGAAACAATCTTCTTTGTGATCCATATTCTGTTTCTATATTTATTGCCTTCTTCATTTAAATAATTCCACTATCATTAACCTCGTTGAAATACACAGAATATAAAAAGCGGTTTTCATTTAATTTGAAACCCGTGTATTCAATAAATTAACAGGACGCACACTCCTCAGGAGCTCACTAATATGAAAAATTTGTTCGGAAATCTTCAACAAGTCGGTAAGGCGCTGATGCTGCCTGTATCCGTACTGCCTGTAGCAGGTATTCTGCTGGGCGTCGGTGCAGCTAAATTCAGTGTTCTGCCTGCCACTCTGTCTTCCGTTATGGAACAAGCTGGTGGTGCCGTTTTCGGCAACATGGCGCTGCTGTTCGCAATCGGTGTTGCACTTGGTTTCACTAAGAATGATGGTGTTGCAGGTTTAGCTGCTGCTGTCGGTTATTTTATCCTGACCAAAACAGTAACAGTTGTTGCTCCACTGCTGGCTGGTTTGGACCCTACTGCAGCTGATTTCGCAGCGCAGGCAGAAAACGTATCAAACGTAGGTGTACTGGGTGGCGTTATCGCCGGCGGTATCGCTGCGTACATGTTTAACCGTTTCTACCGCATCCAATTGCCTGAATATTTGGGCTTCTTTGCTGGTAAACGTTTCGTTCCACTATCAACTGGTATCGTAGCAATCGCTGCTGGTGTAGTGCTGGCGTTCGTATGGCCTCCAATCGGTGGTGCTATCAAAGCATTCTCTCATTGGGCAGCTTACCAAAACCCAGCTCTGGCATTTGGTATCTACGGCGTAGTTGAACGTTCACTGATCCCATTCGGTCTGCATCACATTTGGAATGCGCCATTCTTCTTCGAAGTAGGCGAATACACCAATGCGACTGGCCAAGTATTCCACGGTGAAATCGCTCGTTACATCGCTGGTGACCCAACTGCGGGTAACCTGGCTGGTGGTTACATGTTCAAAATGTACGGTCTGCCAGCAGCTGCTATCGCAATGTGGCACACTGCTAAACCAGAAAACCGCGCTAAAATCGGTGGTATCATGGTGTCAGCAGCACTGACCTCTTTCCTGACCGGTATCACTGAACCAATCGAATTCGCTTTCTTGTTCGTTGCTCCAGTACTGTACGCAATCCATGCGTTACTGGCTGGCTCTGCGTTCGTAGTAATGATTCTGCTGGGTATGAAACACGGTACTACCTTCTCTCATGGTTTGATTGACTTCTTAGTACTGTTCTCTCAATCCACTAAAGGTATCATGTTCCCGGTTATCGGTCTGATTTACGCAGCTGTTTACTACACCGTATTCCGTGTAGCAATCGTAGCTCTGGACCTGAAAACTCCTGGTCGTGAAGATGAATCTGCTGAAGAATCTACTCTGACTGGTTCTGACCTGGCTGGCGAATTGGTACACGCTTTCGGTGGTAAAGACAACATTACCAACCTGGATGCATGTATTACCCGTCTGCGTGTAAGTGTTAAAGAAATTGCTAAAGTTGACCAATCTAAACTGAAATCACTGGGTGCAGCAGGTGTTGTTGTTGCAGGTTCTGGTGTTCAGGCTATCTTTGGTACCAAATCAGACAATCTGAAAACTGATATGGACCATTGGATCAAAGCAAACTAATTAATAAGAAAATTAGTTCTACCTTTAACCCCTCCTCTGGAGGGGTTTTTTATTACCAAAGATCATTTCAATATCAAATAAGACTAAAGTTAGTTTTTTGTTATTAATCCTCAAATCAAATCCCACCAAACATATATTTTTCTATTAAATTTCACATGAAGAAAAAACAAAAAGTAACCGGTTACATTGATTTTCATTCCGAAGTAAAACGTAACAAGAAAAGATAAAAAGAAACCGCAAGAAACCATAAAATAGCTTACTAATAATACCTTACATCCTGTCTCTTGCCTTTTGCGGCTCCAGTATTGAAACTTTCATTTACGTTTTTTGCTTCATCTACAGCATAAATATTGTGTTAGTAGAAACCATTTCTGCATTTAATAGCCATACATGCTGAAAATAATCCGCAGAAAACAGCATTCTGATTTTTTAATCCAATACACTCATCAGGAGTTTTTATGAGTAACGCGTTTGCAAATTTGCAAAAAATTGGTAAATCGCTGATGTTACCAGTTTCCGTATTGCCTGTAGCGGGTATCCTGCTTGGCGTCGGTTCTGCTAACTTCAGTTGGCTGCCAGCAGTTGTATCACAAATTATGGCGCAAGCTGGTGGTGCGGTTTTTGGTAATATGGCATTAATTTTTGCCATTGGTGTTGCGCTGGGTTTCACCAATAACGACGGTGTTGCAGCATTAGCAGCTACTGTTGGCTATGCAATTTTGACCAAAACCATGACGGTCGCAGCTCCCTTCATCGCCGGTCTTGATCCTGCTGCACCTGACTACGCAGTTGCCGTAGAACACATGTCAAACACGGGTGTTTTAGGTGGTATCATCGCCGGTGCCATCGCTGCATTCATGTTTAATCGCTTCTATCGTATTCAGTTACCAGAATACTTGGGCTTCTTTGCCGGTAAACGTTTCGTTCCGATTATTACTGGCTTTTCAGTCATTATTGCTGCTGTTGTATTGTCTTTTATTTGGCCTCCAGTAGGACATGCAATTGATGTGTTCTCTCAATGGGCAGCCTATCAAAACCCAACCCTAGCTTTCGGGATCTACGGTATTGTTGAACGTGCATTAGTACCATTTGGTCTGCATCACATCTGGAACGTACCATTCCAAATGCAAGTTGGTTCATTCACTAATGCTGCTGGCCAGGTGTTCCATGGCGATATTCCGCGTTTTATCGCAGGTGATCCGACAGCGGGTAAATTAGCAGGTGGTTTCCTGTTCAAAATGTACGGCTTGCCAGCCGCGGCAATTGCAATTTGGCACAGTGCTAAGCCAGAGAACCGAGCTAAAGTTGGCGGCATCATGCTCTCCGCAGCTTTGACTTCATTCTTAACAGGTATTACGGAACCTATTGAATTCTCATTCATGTTCGTAGCACCAATTCTTTACGCTATTCATGCCGTGTTAGCGGGTTTAGCTTTCGTAGCATGTATCACTCTGAATATGAGTGCGGGTACTAGTTTCTCACACGGTCTAATCGACTTTTTAGTTCTGAGCGTGTTAGGAAACAAAGGCAGCAACTTGATCATGTTCCCAGTGATTGGGATATGCTATGCCGCTGTTTATTACACCGTATTCCGTGCAGTCATTAAATTTTTAGATCTGAAAACCCCAGGCCGTGAGGAAGAATCCTCAGAAAGTGCGGCATTAGTTGGTTCAGAATTAGCAGGCGAATTGGTACATGCTTTCGGTGGTAAAGACAACATTACCAACCTCGACGCTTGTATTACTCGTCTTCGCGTCAGTGTAAAAAGCACTGAAAACGTTAACCAGACCAAACTGAAATCATTAGGTGCTGCAGGCGTAGTCATTGCAGGCACAGGTGTTCAGGCAATTTTTGGTACTAAATCAGATAATTTAAAAACTGATATGGATCAGTGGATCAAAGCAAATTAATCGATTGGTCATCAGATTAAGACTAAACCCCTCTGTATGAGGTAATGCCAGTCAGTTAAGAAACTGACTGGCATTTTTCAGGGTAACGTTTCGGTCTTCGTTTCACCACTCTCGGGCAATTTCTTTCCCGTCGGTCTGGTAAAATCAACACTTCTGCCATCTCATATATCGTATTCAACTGACGCGGTACTGCGCCCGGTGAATTGGTATACGGCAACCCAATCAACAGTCTGAATATCTGTGCCAGCATCCCGGTAAAACTAAGTTCGCACGGATAATACTCGCCCTGTAAGTGCTGACTCATTTTGAGCATCTGATAACGCACCAGGTTGTACGTGAGTAAGATGCCCCATAGTTCCTGTCTGACCATCTGCGGTAATTTACTTCGCAGCGTCAGGCGGTTTCCTAACATGTATTGTTTCTGTTCCCGGAAACCCAATTCGATTTCCCAACGATGGGTATACAGCTCTGCCACATCATCCACCGGATATTTCAAGACATCAGTCATTGATGTCAGCACTTGGGTTTCCTTCCCTTTTACATTCCGGGTAATTAATCGCACCTCAAGTTGTTCCGGTAAATCCGGCCATAATTTCCGGGCTCGTGGATTTGAACTCAACCGAACGATGGCTTGTTTCTTTCCAACCCTGCGCACCACTTCATATTGTGTGCCTTTCTTCAACGGAATTAGCCAGTGTCTTTCCGTTCCTGTGGTCTGCCAGCGATGCAATAATCCTAATGAATAGAAACCCTTATCGAATAAAGTCAGGCTATGGTCAGGTGTATTGTCAATCAGTTGCTCGGCCAATTTCATTTCATTGACGTTGTAATCATCAAACGCACTGGCGGTAATAAGATGACTACTCAGTTCCATCTGACAAACCATTCTGACTTGTGGGTATTCACTCGGTTTGCCTGTAGTGATTTGTCGTGAATAGGTCTGGTTGTTTTCTGGTGTATCAGGTAATCGCCAAACCACACCATCGACGCCGAGCAAGGTCAAACCACAAAATACAGGATGGTTAGCTTGTTGGTGCCAGTAGGATTGCGTCTTTTCAAACAGCAGGCGGACAGCGTCCTCGCCAAGTGATTGGCGGCGCTGGATGACGGCACTGGAGGCAACAAAGGGCTTGCTATCACTGTTCACGATGTCCATCGTATTGACGATAGTGGCCATCGATTTATCGTTGTAGATAGCCATACCAATCAACAACCACACCATGCTTTCGAGCGGTAATTTGCGCTTTCTGAAGGTGACGGTGTCAGTCTGAGCCAAAGCCTGAGCAATTAGGTCTGCGGGTAAAAGGTCATGCAGTGAGTCAATCCGCGAAGGTGCATGAAGATTGATAATATCGAGAGCGTGGGAGAGCTGCATAAAAAAATCCAGTGACCTGAGATCACTGGATTTTGATCCTTCTAACCAATCAGTCAATGCTTAACTGATCGGCATTACCTCTTTTGGAGGCCGCTTTTTTATGGCACAAATTAGCTGTTTCGCACACAAACCAATACCACCACCGAGCGTGGCTTGGTCTGATATTCAGCCGTCAGCACTTCAGTGTATTCACAACCTAATGGCGTAATATCTGCGGGTGGCAATAACCCGGTATCGCACACTCGTTCCCAGTGCCCTTGTGGATAATGCGGTGGCGCAGGCAAAGTTACTGTCAGTGGTTTCCACCAGGCATTAAAAAAAGCGTAAACATCGGCTCTGTTGCCCGGGTCATAAGCAGTTAAGCCCAGTGCATGCGAAGCGTCGCTCCAGTCAGGTTGAAATGGTTGCACGCCATGCCAATCTATCTTGGCGTATTCCAGTGCTTTTGCCAGTGAGAAAAATGCGCGTGGTTCTTCTTTTAAGACCGAACGATAGCGCATTAATTCCGTCACAAAACGTAGCATTTCACGACCGTGCAACCCCGGTTGCCAGTTTAACCAACTGGTTGGGTTATCCTGACAATAGACATTGTTATTACCAGACTGAGTTCTCAGTGTTTCATCACCCATTTGTATCATCGGGGTGCCTCCCGATAACAGATTGATGATAAAAAAGTTTTTTACCTGACGTAAACGTAATGCATTAATTTGCGGATCATCGGTCGGGCCTTCAACACCATGATTCCAGCTGTAATTATCATTATTACCGTCACGATTATTTTCCCCATTTTCTTCATTGTGTTTTTGGTTGTAACTGACCAGATCCCACAAGGTAAAACCATCATGACAGGTAATAAAATTCAGGCTTTTATAGGGGTCGGTATATTGCGGGTGATAAATATCAGGGCTACCAATTAACCGTGTGGCGAAGGCGGATACCATGCCATCATCGCCTTTAATAAACCGACGCACGTCATCGCGAAAGCGACCATTCCATTCCCGCCAGCGATCGCCAACCATTTTCCCAACCAGATATAGTCCGCCGGCATCCCAGGCTTCAGCAAAGAGTTTGGTATCAGCGAGTGAGTAGGCGTTATCAATCGTGCGTATCGTCGGTGGATCACTCATCGGTTGCCCATAACCATCGCGGGATAAGATAGCCGCTAAATCAAAGCGGAAACCATCAACATGCATCTCTTCGCGCCAGAAACGCAGGCTATCGGTGATCATTTTTTTGGTCATCGGGTGCGAAGCATCTAAGGTGTTACCACAGCCGGAATAATTGGTGCTGCGATAATTTTCATCCAGCGTATAAAACGCATCGTTATCCAGCCCGCGAAAACAGATCACCGGGCCATCATCGCCACCTTCTGCGGTATGGTTGTAGACAACATCCAAAATGACTTCGATATTGGCTTTGTGCAGTGCTTTCACCATGTCACGAAATTCAGTTAACACACCCAGATGCGAGCCAACGCTGGCATATTCTGCATGCGGAGCAAAAAATCCCATCGGGCTGTAACCCCAATAGTTACTTTTTCCCGGCCGGGCATCTTGCGGGTCAAACTGAAAAATCGGTAGTAACTCGACAGCGGTAATGCCTAATTCTTGCAAATAGGGGATTTTGCTGATTACGCCGGCATAGGTGCCTCGCAAATAATCAGGCAAGCCGGATGATGGATCTTTGGTGAACCCGCCAACATGCATTTCATAAATCACCGAGCGAGAAAGGGGATGGCGGGGATAATGATCATCTTCCCAATCATAATGCCGTAGGTCGACCACCACGTTTTTGGCGCAACAGTGCAGATTACTACCGGGGTTTGCAGAGAGCTGGCGGTCATAATTCCCCGATAACACAATCCGTTGTCCGTAAGGGTCTAACAACACTTTTTCCGGGTCAAAGTGCGTGCCGGGTGCGTTTGAAAAAGTCTCTTTGACTCGCCACGCATATAGCTGGCCGGCTGTGACGCCTGCGACATGCACATGCCAATAATAACCCGAGCGATATTGCTCTTCCGACAGAGTGATGATGTCTGGTTGTTCATCTTTTTCGGAATGGAATAACAGTAGCTCCATGGATTTGACAAGCCGCCCCCAGATAGCGAAATTGGTGCCATGACCTTCAGGGGTCGCACCGAGCTGACGGCAGTGTCCGGCGGAGAGTTTTTTAGGGGCAGAAACCATGGGTATTCCTGCGATGTGCTATTAAAATAAAAAGCCCGCCGTGCGAACAAGGCGGGCTGACGAAATATTGTAATCCGGCTCTAGATTTCAGGTAAATTCTCGCGCCAGCCGTGAAATTCACTGATGGCGTTAGATACCATCTGCTCTTCCCTTACACCAAACGGATAGCCACTTTGTACGCACATCTTTTTGGCTTCTTGGTAAGGTGAGTTGTAGCCCTCGAGGGTGTCGAATACGTGGGATTTGATCCGGGTATAGTCAACTCTTTGCATGGCCGCTCTTCCTCTTGCAGTAAGTATCGTTAACTTTGACAATACTTGAGATAAAAAAGTTCATTAAACAAACAGAAAAAACGCCCCAATAGGGTACTAATGAATAACTCTAGAGAGAAAACAGAGCTATATGGGAAATACTTGTTCATTTTGTGAACAAGATCGTTGCTGAATCGAGACACATTGTTTAAGGCAAAAAAGCAGCGATAACGATCGCTGCTTTGATTAATTATTGTACAGGGAAAAGCAGTTTTGCGACGTCACGGTACTGACTGGCAAAGTGGAATGTGACGCTTTCTTTCACATATTCCGGCAGTTCCTCCACATCCCCTTGATTCGCTTCCGGCACAATGATTTGGTGGATACCAAGCCGTTTGGCGGCAATGACTTTTTCGCGTACCCCGCCAATGGCCAGCACATGCCCTGTTAACGTTAATTCGCCAGTGATAGCAAAACCTTTTACTGGGGGGCGGTTTAACGCTAAAGAGAGCAGGGCACTGGCCATGGTAATACCCGCACTAGGCCCATCTTTGGGTGTTGCCCCTTCCGGTACATGCAGATGAATGGCGGCTCGGTCATAAAACTGCGGATCAGCCCCCAGCTCACGTAAATGGCTGCTGATAAAGCTATAGGCCAGCTCTGCAGACTCTTTCATCACATCACCTAACTGGCCTGTCAGTTTGAAACTGCGGCCTTGCTGGTGCACGACACTGGCTTCTATCGGCAAGGTGGCGCCACCGAGAGATGTCCATGCCAGGCCGGTGATAATGCCCACGCCGCTCAGGTTTTTCTCTTTACGGAACAGAGGGCTGCCCAAATAATGTTCTAGTCCGCTGGCTTTGACGTTGATCTCTTTGGCGTCTTCATTCAGCAGCTCAACAACGGATTTGCGCACAATTTTCGCCAGCTGTTTTTCCAGATTACGCACGCCGGCCTCACGGGCATACCCATTGATGATGCCTTTTATGGCCGCATCGGTGATCTTTAATTTGCCGTTCGGTACACCTGCGTGTTCCAACTGACGTGGCCAGAGATGGTGACGGGCAATCGCCAGTTTCTCTTCTGCCAAATAACCGGATAGGCGGATGGTATCCATACGGTCTAATAACGGCGTTGGGATCGAATCCAGCGTATTGGCTGTGCAGATAAATAAACATTTCGACAGATCAAGACGCAAATCAAGATAGTGATCGAGGAAGTTAATATTCTGCTCAGGGTCGAGCGTTTCCAGCAAGGCAGAGGCTGGGTCACCCTGATGACTGATGCCGATCTTATCGATTTCATCGAGCATAATGACCGGGTTCATCACCTGACATTCTTTTAATGCTTGCACAATTTTTCCCGGCATCGCACCAATATAAGTGCGGCGATGCCCTTTGATCTCAGCCTCATCGCGCATACCACCGACACTAAAGCGGAAGAATGGGCGATCTAAGCTGCTGGCAATGGAATGACCAATTGACGTTTTACCAACGCCAGGTGGGCCAACCAGCAGCATAATGGCGCCACTGATGGCATTTTTATACGCACCTACCGCCAGGAATTCGATAATGCGATCTTTGACATCAGTTAGACCATCATGGTCTTGATCCAAGATTTTACGGGCCTTTTTCAAATCAATGCGCTGTTCTTTTTCAACACCCCACGGCACTTGGCTGATCCAGTCGAGATAGTTACGTGTCACCGCATATTCGGGTGAACCGGTTTCCAGAATTTGCAGTTTTTTCAGCTCTTCATCAAAACGACTCTGTACGGCGGGCGGTATTTTTTTATCTTTCATCCGGGCATTGAAGCCTTCCACTTCCGCCGTTTTATCGTCTTTTTCCAAGCCTAATTCTTTTTGGATTACTTTGAGCTGTTCATGCAAAAAGAACTCACGTTGCCGTTCGCTGATGGTTTTGTTGACTTCCTCGCGGATCTGCGTCTGCAGCTTGGCGACTTCAATCTCTTTTTTCAGGATCGCCAGCGACTTTTTCATCCGTGGGATCAACAGCGAGGTGTCCAGCACCTCTTGTAATTCCTCGGCACTGGCAGTGGTGATTGCTGCTGCTAAATCAGCTAGCGGGGATGGGTCATTTGGGCTGAAACGGTTCATATAGTGTTTCAGCTCTTCGCTGTATAACGGATTGATCGGTAGTAACTCTTTCAATGCACCGATCAGTGCCATGGCATAGGCTTTGATTTCAGTTTCTGATTCGGCCTGATCATTCTCCATATAACGGACTTCGACCAGATAGGGTGGTTTATCAGTGAGCCAATTGATGATTTCAACCCGTTGCACCCCTTCTGCCACGAATTGGATCTCGCCTTCACCACTGCTGGCCTGCAAAATTCGTACGGCACAGCCGGTTTTAGGAACAATATCTTTTAGTGGAATGGCGTCACTTACATCATCGCCAATACGGAAGAGGGCAACCATTTTATGTGCCGTATGAGCAACACGCTCAATGGTTTTGCCCCAAGGGTTTGCCTGGATCTGTACCGGTAAAACTTGTGCCGGAAGGAAAGGGCGGCCTTGAATGGGAAGAATGTATAGCTGTGCTGGCCGTTCCTGACCGGGGACGATCAGTCCTGTTTTCGGATGTACTTCTGCTGTTGTTGATTCGTTTTCAATGCTCATATCACGCACCTGTTACAGTAAATGATGATGTTAAAATAAGGTCAGGAATGCGATTTTCAATATAAGCATAGTCAAAAACTCTAGTACAAATGCAGAGTTAGCTCAGACTGTGATATAGGCGAAACTTAGGCTGGCGGAAAATAAAAGGAAAAACCGCTTACGGCGTGGTTAAAACGCCATAAACGGTTGGAGTTGCAGGTCTCAGACGTGAGCTGTTTTTTTGGTTGTGGCAATAGGAAGCACTTGCCCATCGGGGTTTTCTTGCTCCAAAACCACATCAAATTTCCAGATGTAATGCAGGTGTTTCATCACTTCCTGTGCGGAGTCAGCTAACGGAATGCGGTTGTTAGCGTAATAGCGCAAAGTAAGTGTACGATCACCTCGCAGATCGACGTTATAAACCTGAATGTTGGGTTCATGCTCACCAAGGTTATATTGCGCCGACAGCTTGTGGCGCAGTTTGCGATATCCGTCTTCGTTGTGAATAGCGGCGACCTCAATAAAATCTTTCTGATCGTCGTCTTCAATTGCAAACAGATGGAAATCACGCATTACTTTCGGGCTTAAAAACTGGCTGATAAAACTCTCGTCTTTAAAGTTTTCCATTGCATAGTGCAAGGTATCTAACCAATTACTGCCCGCGTAATCCGGGAACCAGGCACGATCTTCATCGGTCGGGTTTTCACATATCCGGCGTAGATCCTGAAACATGGCAAAGCCTAGTGCATATGGGTTGATGCCGGAATAATAAGGGCTGTTATATGGCGGTTGAGCGACCACGTTGGTGTGATTATGCAGAAACTCCAGCATAAACCGGTCACTCAGTTTTCCCTCGTCATACAGGTGATTCAAGATGGTGTAATGCCAGAAGGTTGCCCAGCCTTCGTTCATTACCTGCGTTTGTTTTTGCGGGTAAAAATACTGGCTGATTTTACGCACGATGCGAATAATTTCCCGCTGCCACAATTCCAGCAACGGGGAGTTTTTTTCCAGAAAATAGAGAATGTTTTCTTCCGGTTCTGCTGGGTAGCGTTGCCCTAATAAGGCATCATCTTCCTGTTGGCGGCGTTTTGGCAGTGTGCGCCAAAGCTCATTCACCTGACTTTGCAGATATTCTTCACGACGTTTTTGCCGGCGCCGCTCTTCTGATAATGACAATTTTTGCGGGCGTTTATAGCGATCGACCCCGTAACTCATGAGCGCATGACAAGCGTCTAGCAGGCTTTCGACCTCATCAATGCCATATTTTTCTTCACACTGAGTGATGTAATTACGGGCAAACACCAGATAGTCAATGATGGAGCTGGCATCAGTCCAGGTCTTGAACAAGTAGTTATTTTTGAAGAACGAGTTGTGTCCGTAACAGGCATGCGCGATCACCAACGCTTGCATGGTGATGCTGTTTTCTTCCATCAAATAGGCGATACAGGGGTCGGAGTTAATGACAATTTCGTAGGCTAACCCCATCTGACCGCGTTTGTAATGTTGTTCCGTGGAGATAAATTTCTTACCAAAAGACCAGTGGTGATAACCAATCGGCATACCAACACTGGAATATGCATCCATCATCTGTTCTGCAGTAATGACTTCAATTTGGTTTGGATAGGCGCTGAGGCGGTAATGTTTTGCAACACGCGCTATCTCTTTCTGGTAAATATCCAGTAATTCAAAGGTCCAGTCTGGCCCATCGGGCAGGGTTACTCTGCTGGCCTCTTTAACCATGGCTTCGGCTTCGCTCATGCTCCCTCCTGCTCTAGGCGGCTTGTTTTTTAAATAGTTCGCGGAACACCGGATAGATATCTTCCTGTTTGCGAATATTCTCCATAGCAAAATGGGGGAACTGTTTAGCCAGCTCTTCATATTGGAACCACAGACTTTGATGCGCCCGTGTGGTTATCTCGATGTATGAAAAATAACGAACCCACGGCATAATTTGCTCTTCTAATAACTTGCGACAATGCGGTGAGTCATCCGCCCAGTTATCACCATCGGAAGCCTGAGCTGCGTAGATATTCCATTCACTGGCCGGATAACGGCTATGCATGATCTCGCTCATCAATTCCAGAGCACTGGAAACAATGGTGCCGCCGGTTTCCTGTGAATAGAAGAAATCGTGCTCGTTCACTTCTTTTGCTTGCGTGTGGTGGCGAATAAAGACCACCTCAACGTTTTTATAGGTTCGGGTTAAGAACAGATAGAGCAGGATATAAAAACGTTTTGCCATATCTTTTGTTGGTTGATCCATGGAGCCGGAGACATCCATCAGACAGAACATGACCGCCTGACTGGATGGCACAGGCCGCTTCACGAAGTTATTAAAGCGCAGATCGAATGTATCAATGAAGGGAACCGCTTCGATCCGGCGTTTCAATTCAGCAATTTCTTTTTCCAGCAACAGCCGTTCGCTGGCATCTTCTTCAGTGTTACCTAACGCGGCTAACTGTTCTTCCAATTCGGCTAACTGGCGTTTTTTACCGGTCTGCAACGCTACTCGACGGGCCAGTGAATTTTGCAATGAGCGCACGATATTGATGTTGGTAGGTACACCATTGGCGGTGTAACCGGCGCGCACATTTTTGGTTTCTACCAGTTTGGTGATCTGGTTTTTTTCCATATTCGGAAGTTCCAGATCGTCAAACAGCAGATCGAGATATTCGTCTTTTGAAATTTCAAAGGTAAATTCATCGGCACCTTCACCGCTGTCACTAGCATCACCACTGCCGCTGCCACCTTTACCGCCACCGCCTTCCGGACGATCGATATGTTCTCCGGTCACAAATCGGTCATTACCCGGATGTACCATTTCACGGTGTCCGCCTTTTCCTTGATGAAAAGTGGGTTCAGTAATGTCTTTGGTCGGAATGCGAATGTTCTCGCCGCTTTCAATATCTTGAATGCTGCGTTTCGCTACCGCATCAGATACCGCCTTTTTTATCTGCGATTTATAGCGGCGGATGAACCGTTGCCGGTTCACCGCACTTTTGTTTTTACCATTCAATCGTCTGTCGATGAAATGGACCATAGCTTTGATCTCCTCATCCACTAAGTGGATTTGCGTACACGCAGATACCACTCGGAGAGCAGGCGAACTTGCTTGCGGGTGTAACCTTTTTCCATCATCCGTTCGACGAAGTTTTCATGTTTCTTCATCTCATCGGCAGATGTTTTGGTGTTGAACGAGATCACCGGCAACAAGTCTTCGGTGTTAGAGAACATTTTCTTCTCGATCACAGCACGTAGTTTTTCATAGCTGGTCCAGTTCGGATTCCGGCCGGCATTGTTCGCACGTGCACGCAGCACGAAGTTCACAATCTCGTTACGGAAATCTTTTGGATTGCTGATACCGGCTGGTTTCTCGATTTTTTCCAGCTCGCTGTTTAATGAACTGCGGTCAAACAGCTGGCCGGTTTCAGGGTCACGATATTCCTGATCCTGGATCCAGAAATCAGCATAAGTCACATAGCGATCGAAAATGTTCTGACCGTATTCGGAGTAAGACTCCAGATACGCGGTCTGTATTTCTTTACCGATAAATTCCACATAACGCGGAACAAGGAAGCCTTTAATGAATTCCAGATAACGATCGTGCAACTCTTGCGGGAATTGCTCACGTTCAATCTGTTGTTCCAGCACGTAGAACAGATGCACCGGGTTCGCCGCTACTTCGGTGTGGTCGAAGTTAAATACCCGCGACAAGATTTTAAAGGCAAAACGAGTCGACAGACCGGACATGCCTTCATCAATACCGGCATAGTCGCGATATTCCTGATAAGACTTCGCCTTCGGATCGGTGTCTTTCAGGCTTTCGCCGTTATACACCCGCATCTTCGAGTAAATACTGGAGTTTTCCGGCTCTTTCAGACGTGACAGAATGCTGAACTGTGCCAGATATTCCAGTGTGCCTGGTGCGCATTTGGCTTGTACCAGTTCACTGTGCATCAGCAATTTTTCGTAGATGTGCATCTCTTCAGAGACGCGCAGGCAATAAGGCACCTTGACGATATAAACACGGTCAAGGAAGGCTTCATTGTTTTTGTTGTTACGAAATTGCTGCCATTCCGATTCATTGGAATGCGCCAAAATAATGCCATCAAAGGGCAGGGCGGAAAGCCCTTCTGTGCCGTTATAGTTGCCTTCCTGAGTAGCTGTCAGTAACGGATGCAGCACTTTGATGGGTGCTTTGAACATTTCCACAAATTCCATTAAGCCTTGATTGGCAAGGCATAATGAGCCGGAATACGCGTAAGCATCGGCATCGTTCTGAGCATAATGCTCCAGTTTACGAATGTCGACTTTACCGACCAGCGCGGAAATATCCTGATTGTTTTCATCACCCGGTTCAGTTTTGGCAATCGCAATCTGATCCAGAATAGATGGGTAAACTTTTTCCACTTTGAATTTGCTGATATCACCGCCAAATTCATGCAGACGTTTCGCAACCCAAGGCGACATGATGTTTTTCAGGTAGCGTTTAGGAATGCCATATTCCTGTTCAAGAATTTTGCCATCTTCATTGACGTCAAACAGGCAAAATGGGTGATCGTTCACTGGAGAACCCTTGATGCGATAAATCGGTATTTTTTGCATCAATGATTTTAATTTTTCCGCCAGCGATGATTTACCACCCCCGACCGGGCCTAACAGATACAGGATCTGTTTCTTCTCTTCCAAGCCTTGGGCTGAATGTTTCAGGTAGGCCACGATCTGTTCAATGGCTTCTTCCATGCCGTAGAAGTCATCTTTGAACGCAGGATAACGTGACAATATGCGGTTGGAAAAAATCCGGCTGAGGCGTGGTTCCAGTGCCGTATCGACCATTTCTGGTTCACCAATAGCCAGCAACAGGCGCTCTGCAGCGGAGACATAGCAAGAACGGTCATTACGGCACAACTCCAGAAATTCCTGAAGTGTGTATTCTTCTTCTCTGGCAGCTTCGTAACGGCGCTGATAATGATCAAAAATACCCATAGCTTCTCCCCCAATACTGAGATGAGTCCCATTCGTGATGGGGCTACATGCATCTGTTTCATTTGTAAGCCTAGACGACATTTTGCCAATGGTGTCAGAAAGTCTTCATAAATCCTGTAGTTGCCGACCATTAAGCAGTGCCATCTGGTACAAAAAAACACATTCCGAATATTCTGTAGCTATTGTTGTGCCACTCCGGCTCCTGAATGTCAAAAAATAAACAAACATTTAACGACTAATAGCTATTTACGTAACGCAGAGGAAAACAGGTCAAATAATCTGCTGATTTTTGATAGGAAAAGATAAAAAAAAGCCACCGCAGAGGGCGATGGCTTAGGCGATTATGAGGTTTGATTACGATTATGGTGCAATCAAGCGATGTTACATGGCTCCAGATGCCAGATTTGACGGACATAATCCTGGATCGAGCGGTCAGAGTTAAATTTGCCCACTGATGCAGCATTAATGATCGCCATTTTGGCCCAGCCTGCTTTATCACGATACAGTGCATCTATACGCTTATGTGCCGCATCGTAAGAAGCAAAATCGGCTAGCGTCAGATAAGTGTCGCCCCAATCAAGCAGTGATTTCTTGATCGATTGCAGCTCACCCGGGTGACCCGGTGTGAAGTAGTCGGTGTCCAGCCAATCCAGAGCGGATTTAATTTCTGGGTTCGCATAGTAATAATCCCAAGGGTTATAACCTTGCGCCTTCAGGCTTTTCACTTCTTCAACGGTTAAACCGAAGATGACACAATTATCTTCGCCCACTTCTTCGGCGATCTCGATGTTAGCGCCATCCAACGTACCAATCGTGATAGCACCGTTCATCGCCAGTTTCATGTTACCTGTACCAGATGCTTCATAACCGGCGGTTGAGATCTGTTCAGAAACATCGGCTGCTGGGATCAGTTTTTCTGCCAGACTGACGCGATAGTTTGGCATAAACACGACTTTCAGTTTGCCGTTGATCCGCTGATCAGCATTAATGCGCTCACCAATTTTATTGATGGCGTAAATGATGTCTTTGGCCACACGATAGCCCGGTGCCGCTTTTGAACCGAAGATGAATACACGTGGGTGCATGTCATATTCCGGGTTCAGCAGCAGACGACGGTAGAGCACTAAAATGTGCAGCAGGTTCAATTGCTGACGTTTGTACTCATGCAGACGTTTGATTTGAATATCAAAAATAGCCTCGGCACTTACTTCAATACCGGTTTCTGCCTTAATGACTTTCACCAGTTTTTCTTTGTTGTGGCGCTTGATATCCATGAATTTCTTCTGGAATGCCGCATCATCCGCATGTTTGGTCAGTTGTTGCAGTGCATCCAGATTTAATGGCCACTCCGTACCGACGGTTTCGGTAAACAGATTTGCCAGCTCCTGATTACAAGAGAGCAACCAGCGACGAGGAGTGACACCGTTGGTGACGTTGCAGAATTTATCTGGCCAGAGGGCATTAAATTCTGGGAACAGATCTTCTTTCACCAGCTTGGAATGAATTTCCGCCACGCCATTTACTTTGTGTGAAGTAACAACACACAGGTTTGCCATACGCACGCGACGTGGGTTGCCTTCGTCAATGATAGAAAGTTTACGTTTCACATCATTGTCACCTGGCCATTTCACGTCGACTTCATTTTTCAGGAAGTAAGCGTTGATTTCATAAATGATCTCAAGATGACGTGGTAAGACCTTTTCAAACAGGTAAACCGGCCAGGTTTCGAGGGCTTCCGGTAACAAGGTATGGTTGGTATAAGAGAATACTTGCTTACAAATATTCCACGCATCGAGCCATTCCAGACCTTCATCATCGATCAATTCACGCATCAGTTCAGGGATGGCGATAGTCGGATGGGTATCGTTCAGCTGAACGGCGATTTGAGCAGCAAAGTCTTTGAAGTCGGTATGCGTGCGTTTGTAACGACGCATAATGTCTTTCAAGGAACAGGCGCAGAAGAAATATTGCTGAACCAGACGCAGCTCTTTACCCGCTTCTGTTTCATCATTCGGATAAAGCACTTTGGAAATAGTTTCTGCTTCGGCTTTTTCTTTCTGAGAGTCGATATAACCGCCGTGGTTAAACACATCCCAATCAAAGAATTCAGACGCGCGAGATTCCCACAAACGCAGAATGTTTACGGTCTGAGCACCAAAGCCAACGATTGGGATATCCCAAGGTACCCCTTTGATCACGCGGCCTGGGTGCCATACTTTATGTACTTTGCAATCGTCGCCAAACACGGTTTCTACATAACCGTAGAGTGGAATTTCCTGCACCGATTCCGGGCGGCAAATTTCCCACGGGTTGCCATATTCACGCCATGAATCAGGACGTTCAACCTGACGGCCATCGCGGATCTCCTGACGGAACAAGCCATGCTCATAATGCAGGCCATAACCCAGTGCGGGATAACCCAGCGTTGCCAGTGAATCAATAAAACAGGCAGCCAAACGACCCAAACCGCCGTTACCGAGAGCCATATCCGGTTCTTCTTCGCACAGATCAGTCAATTCCAGACCGAGTTCTTTCAGTGCGGCATCACACGTTTGATAAAGCCCTAAATTATGCAGGTTGTTGGCGGTCAGTCGTCCCATCAGGAATTCGGCTGAAAAGTAGTGCACGGCACGCGTGTCTTTCTTGAAGTGAGTCTGTTGTGTGCTGGTCAGTCGGTCGAACAGCATCTGATTGATAGTGGCGCAGGTTGCCATCCACCATGCTTGTTTGCTTGCTTTCTTTTCACTGGTGCCCAGTGTGGTGCGAAGATGGTGAACGATCTCTTGCTTAAACTCATCCTTGTCCAGTGCAAACAGCTGTTGCTCCAAAGGATTCACCATAGCGATTACCTCTTTTTAAAACCAGTTAAGTCTTGGCCACAAAATATACAGTAAACTACATTAGCTTATTTTTTGTGTCGTGTATCGCGCGCGCTATTAGAGATTCGCATGATGTTGACCGAATGTCCTCTGTAGAATCTTCTGTATTGTTCGAGTTGTTATTCCTGTCACATATGTAATTCCCATATAATTGTTACATCACTATTTCGTATCAGGATTCCCGTTGGATATCGATTATTTTGCTGAAAACGGTCTGCTTGCAAAGACAATACCTGGTTTTGCGCCGCGCCAAGCTCAGGTTCATATGGCAGATGCGGTCAGTAAAACGATAAAGAGTGCGGGTCGTTTGCTGGTGGAAGCTGGCACCGGCACCGGAAAAACGTTCGCATATCTGGTGCCTGCCTTAGACAGTGGCAAGCGCGTCATCATCAGTACCGGTTCTAAAGCCCTGCAAGATCAGCTTTACGAGCGGGATCTGCCGACTCTGCTATTAGCCATGCAATACGGGAAACCGGTCGCTCAATTGAAGGGGCGCTCAAACTATCTTTGTACTTATCGTTTAGCGTTGTTGGAGCAGGAAATGCATTTTCTGGCTGCGGACGTGTTTGCCGATTTGCCGAAGGTGCGTAATTTTAAGGCGCGAACTCTCAGTGGTGATGTCGCGGATATTCCGGGGTTACAGGAACAAGCACCGATTTTACCGTTTGTTACCAGCACTAATGACAACTGTTTAGGCCGTGAATGCCCCGATTATGAAACCTGTTTTCTGGTCAAAGCACGGCGTAAAGCGCTCGATGCGCAGGTGGTGGTGATCAATCATCATCTGTTTTTTGCTGATATGTCGGTCAAAGACACCGGGTTTGGTGAATTGCTGCCCGATGCCGACGTCTATATCTTCGATGAAGCGCACCAATTACCCGATATTGCCAGCCAGTATTTTGGTGAATCACTCTCCAGTCGCCAACTTTCTGATGTTGCTGAAGAGTTACGCTTAGCTTATCGCTTGGAAGCCAAGGATATGGCGCAACTGGGTAAAGCAGCGGATCGCTTGATTCAAGATTGTCAGGCAATGCGCTTGTCGTTTGGTGTAGAGCCTTCCCGTGGCAATCTGCGTGATATTCTGGCGCAACCGGCCATGCAGCGTGATTTACAACGCCTGAAAGAGACCATCAAATTTTGCTACGACGTCTGTAAATTGGCATTAGGGCGTGGTGAACAGATCAATAATTGTTTTGAACGTTTAACCGGCTTTCTGACCTCAGTCGATCATGTCACGGCGATCACTGAGGTGGGGGCCGCTTATTGGTATGAAACGACCAAACGCCATTTCACCTTAAACGTAACACCACTTTCCATCGCGGAACGTTTTGCGCAAGAGGTGATGCGGGTTGGTTGCAGTTGGATTTTTACCTCTGCGACGCTCACGGTCGGTGAGGAATTTAATTATTTCTCTCAGCGCATGGGCGTGGAAGATGCCGATACCTGTCTGTTAGATAGCCCGTTTGATTACGAGCATCAGTCATTGCTGTGTGTGCCACGAAATTTACCGGATACGTCAAATTATCAGCGTGCCACGCAACTGGCGGAGCGTTTACTACCGGTGATTGAACAAGTACCGGGCGGCTGTTTTTTTCTGTGTACCAGCTACAACAGCGTTAATCAGATAGCGCAGGTATTACGCGATAAACTCGACCGTACAGTGCTGGTGCAAGGTGATGATAATAAACAGCGCATTTTGGCTGATTTTGTTGCAGATGGGCACGCCGTGTTGGTGGCGACTTCGTCCTTCTGGGAAGGGGTCGATGTGCGCGGCGCCGCGTTATCGTGCGTTATCATTGATAAGTTACCATTTACTTCACCGGATGAACCATTACTGAAAGCGCGCATGGAAGATTGTCGTCTGCAAGGCGGCGATCCGTTCCAGCAATTACAATTACCTGAAGCTGTTATTGTGTTAAAGCAAGGGGTAGGGCGATTGATCCGCGATTATCAGGATCGTGGTATCCTGATCCTCTGTGACCCGCGATTGGTCAATAAACCGTATGGTGCGGCATTCCTGAAAAGTTTGCCGCCGATCCCGCGTTGTCGGGATCTGACACGTTTAAGTGAATTCTGGACAATACCGGACATGCCGGTGGTTGAGCCGGCTGCCTTATTACAACCGGCCTTAATACAACCATCATTATTACAAGAAGAGACGATTACTGATGAAAATTCTGGCGATTGATACAGCCACTGAAGCTTGTTCTGCAGCCTTATTATGGAACGATGCTGTATTAACCCGCGAACAGGTAGCGCCGCAGGGGCATACCCGATTAATTTTGCCGATGGTGAGTGAATTACTGGCGGAAGCGGGCGCATCATTACAAGGGTTAGATGCTATTGCGTTTGGTCGTGGCCCTGGTTCTTTTACTGGCGTACGTATTGGTATTGGTGCGGCACAAGGCTTGGCGTATGGTGCCAATGTGCCACTGATTGGTATTTCAACGCTGCAGATGCTGGCACAAGGCGCTTACCGTCGACAGCAGGCGGAAAAGGTAATTGCGGCGATAGATGCGCGTATGAATGAAATCTATTTGGGTGCGTTTACGCTGCAAGATGGGCGTATGCAACCGGTGCTTGATGAAGCAGTTATTCTGCCGGAACAAGCTGCTGAATTTCTGCAGGCGGTGACAGCAAAAATAGCGGGCGGCGTTGCCGTGGGTACCGGATTCACCAGCTACACTGAATTAGCGGCGAAACTGGGCCTGTTACCTACCGAAAATCAGGTCGAATTAAATCTGCCATGGGCTCAGGATATGCTGCCACAGGCGGTTGGCGCGTATCAGGCTGGTGAGTATTGTGATCCATCTCTGGCTACACCCGTATATTTACGTGATAAGGTGACTTGGAAAAAGCTGCCGGGTCGTGAATAATTAGTGAACAGGATGAGTTAACCCGTTTTCTATGAATATAGCTGCTACCAATCTTTCGATCACAGGTTTAAGCCGACCGGATGGTTATCTCTATCCGGGGAAAGATCGTGCCAGTGAAGAAACTGCTGAACAGACTAATACCAAATCTGATTCTGTGGTTTTTGCTGCTGGTGCGGAAGAGGCGGCAGAAAAGTTAACTTACGACCAACCTAGCCCGAAACAAAGTCGGGCTATCTATGCTTATAAAGATGTTGCCCTTCAAGATCGCCGCAGCCAGCTTGAACAAATGCTGCGTGTTGATATGTATGCCTGAAACTCCTTTCTGAGAACAACAAAATGAAGTGGATCTCGCTGTTTTTCCTCTTGTTTGTCACTGCTTGTGCCAATAACAACACTGGCTATTATGCCGATGACTCTGTATTGATCCGCCAGCAATTCTCCCAAATGGCGCAGCCCAATAATCCGCAAGGTTGGTTGGTGAAATGGAGTGGGGTGATTGCGCAAACCCGTAATCTGGCCACCGGTACAGAAGTAGAAGTAGTTTATTTACCGCTAAGCTATAATGGTACACCGCAACAATCAGAACAATCACCAGGTCGCTTTATTGCGGTCTTCCCGCAGTTGCTTGATCCGGTGCTGTATGCCAAAGGGCGTAGCATTACCGTTTCTGGTGCAACAGCGCCATCTCGCGAAGGCAAAATTGGTGAGATGCCATATCGTTTTGCGGTCATGAACGCGACAGAGCACAAGCTCTGGCCGATCGTGAAAGAAGTCGAAGTTCGTTACGAACGCCCGCTATTTGATGACGGATTTTACTATCATCATCGCGTGATCGTTCCACGCTAATATACCCTTCGTACTTGAAGTTGCAGCGTCGTTGACGGCGTTCACTCACCCCAATCACATAGTATCTCTATGCTCATGGGATTTGCTTGCTTGTCGCCTTGCTGCAACGCCAATTACTTTGGGTATAAATCTCTTTTTGGCAATAATTAGTAATTGTTATCTGATTGTTGCCATTCTTGCTCCATCGTTTCATACTAACCGCTACTTGTCGGAGTGCCCTTTGGGCTGAGACCGTTAATTCGGGATCCGTTGAACCTGATCAGGCTAGAACCTGCGAAGGGAAACAAGAGTTGCGCTCAGGAATCGTTCTTCATTAGAGTGTTTCCTCGCCAGATCTCTTAAGATCTTTTGCTGCAAAACTCCTCTCAACGCCACTTCCGGCAAGCCATCCGAATTCTATTTAAGGTGAGCTTGCTATGTCGAAAAATCTAACTTCCCGTGAACGCCGCGAATCAGCGAAAGAGTATCTGTCTACATTAGCGTCCCAAACATTTCCTAATTCCGATCGTGAATATATTGAAGGTTCGCGCCCGGATATCCGCGTGCCGATGCGTCGCATTAACCTCAGCCCTTCATTAATTGGTGGCACCAAACAAGCACCTATTTTTGAAGAGAATGCGCCAGTGTTGGTGTATGACCCATCGGGTGCATATGGCGATCCGGATCAACAAGTGGATGTCACCAAGGGCTTAGCCCCACTGCGTTTAAACTGGATTTTGGAACGCAATGACACGGAAGAAGTTAGCGAACCAAACTCTGCCTTTACCCGTGCCCAAGCTGAACAGCTGGCATTGGTGCCGAAAATGGCGGTTCAAGCACCAATCCGTAAAGCCAAAGCAGGGCATTGTGTCAGTCAGTTGCATTATGCACGTAAAGGCATCATTACCCCTGAGATGGAATTTATCGCGATCCGCGAGAATCAACGTCGTCTGGCGGAAGGTGAGAAAGGCATTACGCCAGAATTTGTACGTCAGGAAGTGGCCGAAGGCCGCGCGATCATTCCAGCTAACATCAACCATGTTGAAAGCGAACCGATGATCATTGGTCGCAATTTCTTGGTGAAAATTAACGCCAACATCGGCAATTCTGCGGTGAGTTCCAGCATCGAAGAAGAAGTTGAAAAACTGATTTGGTCAACCCGTTGGGGTGCTGACACCGTGATGGATCTGTCGACCGGTCGTCACATTCACGCGACACGCGAATGGATCTTACGTAACAGCCCAGTGCCTATCGGTACGGTGCCAATGTATCAAGCACTGGAAAAAGTAAACGGCATCGCTGAAAACCTGACTTGGGAAGTGATGCGTGACACGCTGATCGAACAGGCGGAACAGGGGGTAGATTACTTCACCATCCATGCCGGTTTGTTGCTGCGTTATGTGCCGATGACGGCGAAACGTGTGACGGGCATTGTATCGCGTGGGGGTTCTATCATTGCGAAATGGTGTCTGGCACATCATCAGGAAAACTTCCTCTATACCCATTTCCGTGAAATCTGCGAGATCTGCGCACAATACGACGTCGCGCTGTCGCTGGGCGATGGTTTGCGTCCGGGTTCGATTGCCGATGCCAATGACGAAGCACAATTCTCCGAACTGCGCACCTTGGGTGAACTGACGAAAGTAGCGTGGGAATATGACGTGCAGGTGATGATCGAAGGGCCGGGCCATGTGCCGATGCACCTGATCAAAGAGAACATGGATGAGCAGCTCAAGCATTGTCACGGCGCGCCGTTCTACACCTTAGGCCCGTTAACCACCGATATCGCACCGGGTTATGATCATTTCACCTCCGGCATTGGTGCGGCGATGATTGGCTGGTTTGGCTGTGCCATGCTTTGTTATGTCACGCCAAAAGAGCATTTGGGCCTGCCTAATAAAGAAGACGTTAAACAAGGTTTGATCGCTTATAAGATTGCCGCACATGCAGCTGATCTGGCGAAAGGTTTCCCGGGTGCGCAAATTCGTGACAATGCGATGTCGAAAGCGCGCTTTGAATTCCGTTGGGAAGATCAGTTCAATCTGGCGCTTGATCCTGAAACTGCACGCTCTTATCACGATGAAGATCTGCCGCAAGAGTCTGGCAAAGTCGCGCATTTTTGCTCCATGTGTGGCCCGAAATTCTGCTCAATGAAAATCAGTCAGGAAGTGCGCCAGCTGGCGAACGATGGTGCGTTTGACGCGGAGAATGAAGTTGCCTCTGGTATGCAACAACAAGCGGCAGCCTTCCGCGAACAAGGTAGCGAGCTGTATCTGGCGCGTGAGGTGTAGTAATGAATTGCGATTCCTTACGCACTCAGGCATCTCGCCCGATTGTCTGGAGCATCGCTGGCAATGACTGTGGCGGCGGAGCAGGGCTCGCCGCAGATCTGCTGACCATCCACGATTTGGGTGGTCATGCTTGCCCGGTGGTGAGTTCAGTGACAGCGCAAAACTCGCTCACGTTGCGCAGCGCTGACGCAGTGTCTGCCAAAATGTTGCGAGATCAGTTAGAGGTTTTGGCGGCTGATTTGCCGCCAGTGGCTATCAAAATTGGTTTGCTGCCAACAATTGAACATGTCACGTTACTGGCCGATTGGCTGGCGGATTTTAAAGCCAAACAGACCTGTTTTGTGGTGCTCGATCCGGTTGTGATCACCAGTCAGGGCGGCAACATGGCTGAGCAGGACATTCGCGATGTTCTGCTGACGAAATTGTTACCGCAGCTGGATCTGATCACACCGAATTTGAATGAATTGGTGTGGCTGCTAAAACTGCCAACTGATCATTTTTCCGCGGCTGATTATCCGTTGTTATTGCTTGAAGCGGCCAGTACGCAACTACGCAAATTTGGCGTCAACGCTGTGCTTTGTAAAGGCGGCCATTTCAACGATGCACTTACCCGCGATTATTTTTCTGACGGCACCCAGCGCTTTGTACTGGAATCAGAACGTGTTTTCACTCGTCATGGGCACGGCACGGGTTGCACATTGGCATCGGCAGTCGCCGCGTTGGTGGCACAAGGTTATGACATCACCGATGCGTTAGCCGTGGCGAAAGCCTATGTGCAGCAAGGGTTACGACAAGCGCAGGCGCTTGGGCAAGGTCCGGGGCCGGTCGCGCATGTGGGCTGGCCAGAGCTGGCAATTGATTTCCCGCAACCACGCTGGGTCATTCAGAACAACGGCGTTTGGCAGTTAGAAACGTCACTGGCAGTCGCTGCTTTTCCTGCGACCGATCATCAATTAGGGTTATATCCGGTTGTGGATTCGGTGCAGTGGATTGAAAAATTACTGCAATGGGGTGTCAGAACTCTGCAATTGCGGGTGAAAGATCCTGATGCTCCCGATCTGGAACAGCAGATACAGCAAGCTATAAAACTTGGCCAACAATATCAGGCGCGATTGTTTATCAACGATTACTGGCAATTGGCGGTCAAGCATGGTGCCTACGGCGTGCATCTTGGGCAGGAGGATCTGCAAATTGCCGATCTGAATGCGATCCGTGATGCAGGAATACGACTGGGTATTTCTACGCATGGCTTTTTTGAATTAGCGCGCGCGTTTGCCTTACAACCTTCCTATATTGCGTTAGGCCATATCTTCCCGACGCAAACCAAAGAGATGCCATCACAACCGCAAGGCTTACAACGGTTAGATCGTTATGTGGCGCTTGCCAGTAATTTTCCAACCGTTGCTATCGGTGGTATTTCTGAGGCTCGTGTTTCAGAAGTGCAAGTTTCCGGTGTCGGTAGTATTGCACTGGTGAGTGCCATTACTAAAGCTGCTGATCCACAAGTGGCGACTGAGCGTCTGTTACGACTGGTGGAAGGGAATATACGAGAGGCGGTTGCGTATGACTGACATGCTCTCTGATGATGAATTTCTGCGTTACGGGCGGCAGATATTACTGCCAGAAATCGGCGAAGCAGGTCAGCTTAAACTGAAACAAAGCAAAGTGCTGATTGTCGGTTTAGGTGGGCTGGGCTCTCCGGCTTCACTTTATCTGGCGGCGGCTGGTGTCGGTGAATTATGGCTTTCGGATGGTGACAAGGTTGATAGCAGTAATTTGCAGCGGCAGGTTCTGTACCGTACCTCCGATCGTCATCAACCAAAAACCAAAGCGGCTTGTGCCCATCTAATCGCGTTGAATCCCGCCGTTAAATACCAAAGTTTACCCGCAGTAGACGAAACTTTATTGGCGGAAATCGTGCCGCAAGTGGATGTAGTGCTCGATTGTTCAGACAATATGCTCACCCGTCAGCGAGTGAATGCGGCCTGTATTCGTGCGCAAAAACCGCTGATTACTGCTGCGGCTACGGGTTGGGAAGGGCAGCTGTTATTGATTGAACCGGCACAACAAACCGCCTGTTATCACTGTCTGTTTCCATTCAATGAGGAGACTGGATTGAGCTGTCGCGAGGCTGGCATTGTTGGCCCGGTGGTCGGGATGTTGGGTACGGCGCAAGCGCTATTGGCGATGCTATTGCTGTGTGATTTGCCGCGACCAACCGGCATTTTGCAGCGTTTTGATGGCAGAACACTGCAATGGCAGCGCCTGAAAACGCAGACTGATCCGACTTGCCCGGTTTGTCATTCCTCTGCTTCATCTTCTTTTTCGCTGGAGTTTCCGACATGCAAATCCGCTTAAACGGCGAGTCGCTGCAACTCGAATCATCTTGCAGCCTTGAATCGCTGTTATCCGCGCAAAATCAGCTTAAAGCCGGTGTGGCGGTGGCGATAAACCAACAGGTCATCCCACGCAGCCAGTGGAGCCATACCTTTCTTTCTGAACACGACGACGTGGATCTGTTTCGCGCCATCGCTGGAGGTTAACCATGACGTTACCATTACAGATCGCCGATAAAACATTTAGCTCTCGTTTACTCACCGGTACCGGCAAATTTGCTTCTGCTCAGGTGATGCAACAGGCATTAACGGCCAGTGCGACGCAAATTGTTACGCTGGCACTGAAACGTGTGCGCTTGGATGAGCCCGACCTGCAAATTCTGGCACCGTTGCGTGCGATGGGCGTGCAATTGCTACCGAACACATCCGGTGCCCGCAATGCCAAAGAAGCGATTTTCGCCGCACAACTGGCGCGCGAAGCGCTCGGTACGAACTGGCTGAAGCTAGAAATCCATCCTGATCCGCGTTATCTGATGCCTGATCCGATAGAAACCTTCAAAGCAGCAGAAGAGCTTTGCAAGCAGGGGTTTGTCGTGCTGCCATACTGCGGCGCTGATCCACTGCTGTGTAAACGCTTGGAAGAGGTCGGCTGTGCGGCTGTTATGCCACTCGGTGCGGCGATTGGTTCGAATCAAGGGCTTTCCACCAAAGCGATGCTGGAAATTATCATCGAACAAGCCAACGTACCGGTGATTGTGGATGCCGGCATCGGTGCGCCATCGCATGCAGCAGCAGCGTTGGAAATGGGTGCTGATGCGGTGTTGGTAAATACGGCGATTGCGGTGGCGGGTGATCCGATTGCCATGGCGCGTGCGTTCAAAATGGCAGTGGAAGCCGGCCGTATCGCTTACGAAAGTGGTCTCGGCGCGGTAAATCAGCAAGCGATTGCCTCCAGCCCGTTAGCGGCATTTTTGGAGACACTGGCATGAGCTTCTACGATGAATGGGCCAAGCTCGATTGGGGCGAGCAGCAAGCGTGGGTGCTCGCGCAAACTGACTCCGATGTGGAGCGTGCACTGGCCCGATTAGCGCGCACAGGCAAACGAGAACTTGCCGATTTTGCCGCGTTGATATCTCCTGCGGCGGAGAAATATCTCCTTCCCATGACCGAATTGTCGCAAAAACTGACCCGCCAGCGTTTTGGTAACACCATCAATATGTATCTGCCGCTTTATCTGGCAAATCTCTGTGCTAATGACTGCACCTATTGCGGTTTTTCGATGAGCAACAAGATCAAACGCAAAGTGCTGTCGTTGGAAGAGATTGATCGTGAGTGTCAGGTCATTCGCCAGATGGGGTTCAAATCGCTGTTGCTGGTGACCGGTGAACACGAACGAAAATCGGGCATGGACTATTTCCGTCAGGTTTTCCCGGTCATTAAACCGTATGTCTCTTATCTGATGATGGAAGTACAACCACTTTCGACCGATGATTACCGAGAACTGGTCAGTATGGGGCTTGATGGCGTGATGGTCTATCAGGAAACCTATCATGAACCGACCTATGACGAGCATCATCTGCGCGGTAAGAAGAAAGATTTCCGCTGGCGTCTGGAAACCCCTGATCGCCTTGGCGAAGCAGGTGTGGATAAAATCGGGCTGGGAGCATTGCTCGGCTTGGGTGATTGGCGAACCGACAGCCTGATGGTTGCGCGTCATCTGCAATACCTGCGTAAAACCCATTGGCAGAGCCGTTATTCGATCTCATTTCCGCGGTTGCGCCCCTGCACCGGCGGTTTCCAACCGGAAAATCCGATGAGTGATCGTCAGTTATTACAACTGATCTGCGCTTACCGCTTATTCGATCCGGAAGTGGAATTATCGCTTTCCACCCGCGAAGGTCCGGAATTCCGTGATTTCCTGATGCAAGTCGGCATCACCACCATGAGCGCAGGTTCGAAAACTCAGCCGGGCGGCTATGCCGAAGATCACCCTGAACTGGAACAATTTGCAGTCAGCGATGAACGTAGCCCAGTCCAAGTAGCGTCTGTGATTCAAAAGCAAGGTATGGAAGTGATCTGGCAAGAGTCCAGTCCACAACATTGGCATAACACGCCGATTTCTCAGTAAAATCATTAAGCAGAGACTGCAAAATGCGAAAAAAAAGGAAAAGTATTTTGCATTTTGCAGTCATATGCGTCTAGTCAGTGCAAAACATCCGTATGCAATAAATAAACTCCTTTAATATCATGAGTTTGGGTTGTTTTATTTGTTTGTGAAAAATTGGCATCAAATGTGAATTAGTTATTGCAGCTAAGACCAACTTCGCCAGATGTGATCGGCTGAAACTATTTCGGAGCAAATATGCCAGTCATTACTTACACAATGAATCACACACTCGTGCTGACAGTTGATGGCGAACTCAATAATGATATGGTTGAAGAAATCCGGCCGATCATTGATGCATTAATTCAAAAACACACCGATGTATTAGTTGATATCAGTGCGGTTGGTTTTATTGATGCTGCTGGCATTGGCTCTTTGATCTACCTCTACAAACAACTGCAAAATAATGGCCGACGGATGCGTTTGATCTGTAAACAAGGTCAACCACGCGATTTGCTTTCTATTTTGCATATTGATCGAACCATCACTTGTTATTCCAGCATTCGCGATTTTTTAGCCGATCTCTCGGCAGAAAAATCAGTATCTGAACTGCGTTCGCACGTTTCATTGGCTATCTAGTGCACTACAGACTCGTCAGGCTTTTCCGATTTGGTTAAACTGTGTGTTTTAGGATCATCTGAATTCCGTTTATGCTGGCTGTCTGTCGTAATTTCCTGAGTTTTAATAATATGTCCTGGACTATGTGGCTGAAAAAGTTACTGATCCTATGGCTGCTCTGGTTTTGCGTTTGGCATCTCTCTATATTCTTACGTATTGTCAGTTATATCTGGTATGACCCATCATCCACTTCATTTATGGATGAACAATTAGCCATGTTGCAGTTGGAAAATTCAGCCATAAAAAAACAGCAGACGTGGATACCCTATACCTCCGTATCTAAATCATTAAAACGTGCCTTAATCGCGGCAGAAGATGCCAAGTTTCTCGATCATGACGGTTTTGATTGGGACGGCATTGAAAATGCGTGGGAAAAAAACCTGGCAAAAGGAAAAATTGTTGCAGGTGGCTCCACAATTAGTCAGCAATTGGCCAAAAATCTGTTCCTCAGCGCGAATAAAACGCCATGGCGTAAGCTGGATGAAGCCCTTATTACTGTCATGTTGGAATCTATTCTGGATAAACAGCGGATCTATGAGATTTATCTGAATGTGATCGAATGGGGTGAGGGGATTTATGGCGCTGAAGCAGCTGCCCGCAATTATTATGGGATCTCCGCAAAACAGCTTAGTCCGTCGCAATCCGCTTATTTAGCTGCGATGGTGACCAACCCGCGTTATTACCAAACACACAGACGATCAGCACATTTGCTGCATAAATCAGCAGTTATTCTCCGAAGAATGAGTCAATCTGACATTCCTGATTGATTAATTTGGCCTTGGTCAGAAAAAACGTCAGCTAGCACACACCTCCCTCGACTCGCTGAATCTCCACCGCTATAATGGCGCGTCATTTTGTAACCGTCGCAATTTGCGTATCATTTTTAGTGGCGGTCAACCGACCACCAACAATAGCAACAGCACTAGGTGCTGAGTTTTACGAGGTAATGCAATGCAAGTTTCTGTAGAGACGACCCAAGGTCTGGAACGCCGTCTTACCATCACCGTACCAGCTGATAAAATCGAAAAAGAATATAACAGCCGTCTGAATCAGGTTGCTAAAACCCGTCGTATTGATGGTTTCCGTCCTGGTAAAGCGCCAAAAGCACTGATCCAGAAAATGTACGGTGAAGCGATTGTTGCTGATGTGGCTGATGCAGTTATGCAACGTCACTTTGTTGAAGCACTGGTGGCTGAAAAACTGAATCCAGTTGGCGCACCAACTCTGGAGCCAAACCAACTGACTCCAGGTTCTGATTTCACTTTCACTGTTTCTTTTGAAGTCTACCCAGAATTCAAAGTACAAAATCTGGACGCGGTTAAAGTAGAAAAACAAGTTGCTACTGTTAGCGATGCTGATCTGGACAAAATGCTGACCACTCTGCGTAAGCAGCACGCAGCATGGGTTGACGCTGATGAAGCGGCTGCCAATGAACTGCGCGTGAACATGGATTTCGTGGGTTCAGTTGATGGTGAAGAATTCGACGGCGGTAAAGCTGAAGGTTTCGCACTGGTACTGGGTGCCGGCCGTATGATCCCTGGCTTTGAAGACGGTATCATTGGTAAAAAAGCGGGTGAGTCTTTCGATATCGACGTGACTTTCCCAGAAGATTACCAAGCTGAACACCTGAAAGGTAAAGCAGCTAAATTTGCTATCAAACTGAACAAAGTTGAGAAGCAAGAACTGCCAGAGCTGGATGCTGAATTCATCAAACGTTTCGGCGTTGAAGATGGTTCTATTGACAGCCTGAAAGCTGAAATCCGTAAAAACATGGAACGCGAACTGAATCAGGCGCTGAAAAACCAGGTTAAAGAACAGATCCTGTATGGTCTGCTGGAACAGAACCAAATCGACGTACCAAAAGCTGCCGTAACTCGCGAAATCGAAGCTCTGCGTCAACAAGCTATGCAACGTTTCGGCGCGGCAAACAGTAAAAACGTACCACAGCTGCCAGATGAATTGTTCCAGGAACAAGCTGAACGCCGTGTTCGTGTAGGTCTGCTGTTAGGTGAAGTGATCCGTGAACAAGACATCAAAGCTGATGACGCGCGTGTTAAAACACTGATCGAATCACTGGCTACTGCTTACGAAGACCCATCAGAAGTTGTTGATTACTACTTCCAAAATGAACGTCTGCTGAACAACATGCGTGATCTGGCTGTCGAAGATCAAGCTATCGAGTTCCTGCTGAGCAAAGCACAGGTAACTGAAAAAGCGACCTCATTTGATGAAGTGATCAACAAACCTGGCGCTGCCGCGTAATCAGAAATTGACTGAACACACAATCTAATGCGTATAATGGCCCGAAAGCGAAAGAATTCGGGCCATTTTTTTTAGGTATTCTGACTATGACCAATTTGTTCAATGATCAAACTTCATCTCCGTTGAATTCTCTGGTGCCGATTGTTGTAGAACAAACAGCACGGGGCGAGCGTTCTTACGATATCTATTCTCGCCTGTTAAAAGAACGAGTGATCTTTTTGACTGGTCAGGTTGAAGACCAGATGGCTAACCTGATTGTGGCGCAGTTGTTGTTTCTGGAATCAGAAAGTCCGGACAAAGATATCTATATTTACATCAATTCTCCGGGCGGTTCGGTGACTGCAGGCATGGCGATTTATGATACGCTGAAATTCATCAAACCAGATGTAAGTACCGTGTGTATGGGGCAAGCATGTTCCATGGGCGCATTCCTGCTGTCGGCAGGAACAAAAGGCAAACGTTTCTGCCTGCCAAGCGCTCGCGTGATGATCCATCAGCCGTTAGGCGGTTTCCAAGGGCAAGCATCTGATATTCAGATCCACGCGATGGAAATTTTGAAGATTAAAGAACGATTGAACCAGCTGCTGTCAGATCATACCGGCCAGCCACTGGAGCGAATTGAACGTGACACTGACCGTGATAACTTCATGTCAGCTGATCAAGCCGTAGAATATGGTTTGGTTGATGCCATCCTGAATAAACGCGCCTGACATATTGGTCATTCTGCGCTACATTCAAAGGATGTGTAGTCATGAGCACGGAATCGTAAGTACAAGAGGTTTTGAATGACAGATAAACGCAAAGACAGTGACCATAGCAAACTGTTGTATTGCTCATTTTGCGGCAAAAGCCAGCATGAGGTCCGTAAACTGATTGCTGGTCCATCAGTTTATATTTGCGATGAGTGCGTCGATCTGTGTAACGATATTATTCGTGAAGAGATCCGTGACATCAGTGGTGCACGTCCTCATACAACTGAATTACCAACGCCGCACAAAATCCGCGCGCACCTCGACGATTATGTTATCGGGCAGGATCTGGCCAAAAAAGTGCTGGCAGTAGCGGTATATAACCACTACAAACGTTTGCGCAGTGGTAACACCTCTGACGGTGTTGAACTGGGTAAATCTAATATCCTGCTGATCGGTCCTACTGGTAGCGGTAAAACACTGTTAGCTGAGACATTAGCTCGCCTGCTGGATGTGCCATTTACCATGGCTGACGCGACCACACTGACTGAAGCTGGTTATGTGGGTGAAGACGTTGAAAACATCATCCAGAAGTTACTGCAGAAATGTGATTATGATGTCGAGAAAGCACAACGTGGTATCGTCTACATCGACGAAATCGATAAAATTTCTCGTAAATCCGATAATCCATCTATTACACGCGATGTATCCGGTGAAGGTGTTCAGCAAGCATTGCTGAAACTGATCGAAGGAACTATCGCTGCAGTACCGCCACAAGGTGGTCGTAAGCACCCACAGCAGGAATTCTTGCAGGTTGATACCTCTAAGATCCTGTTTATCTGCGGCGGCGCATTTGCTGGTTTGGATAAAGTGGTTGAACAACGTACTGCTCAAGGGGCTGGTATCGGCTTCAATGCAGAAGTGAAATCGAAAGATCAAAAAGTGACGTTAAGCGAATCATTTGCCAAAGTTGAACCAGAAGATTTGGTCAAATACGGTCTGATTCCAGAATTCATTGGTCGTTTGCCTGTTGTCGCAACACTGACTGAATTGGATGAAAATGCACTGATTCAGATCTTGGTTGAACCAAAAAATGCACTGACGAAACAATATCAGGCATTGTTCAAACTGGAAGGTGCAGAGCTTGAGTTCCGTGAAGATGCTCTGAAAGCGATTGCCCGCAAAGCAATGGAGCGTAAAACCGGTGCGCGTGGTTTGCGTTCCATTGTGGAAGGCGTATTGCTGGATACAATGTATGATCTGCCATCTGTTGAGCATGTCAGCAAGGTTGTTGTCGATGAACATGTCATTAAAGGCGAAACACAGCCAATTCTGATCTATGACAATCCAGAGAAACAGGCTGCATCAGCTGAGTAATTGGTTGAAAAATGAACAAAAGAAAGGGGCTTTGGCCCCTTTCTCATTTTTTGCAGGTAATGAGATTGAATAACAGTGAAATAGCCCCATATACTGATCCTATGCTCAGCTTTCAGGCATAAGCCAAGAGAATAATTCTATGAATTTACAGCGCTCAGATCGTATCGTGCTACCTGTTCTGCCGCTCCGGGATGTAGTGGTATATCCCCACATGGTTATCCCGTTGTTTGTCGGCCGTGAAAAATCAATCCGTTGTCTGGAAGTGGCAATGGAACAGGATAAAAGAATTCTGTTAGTGGCGCAGAAAGATGCGGCCACTGATAATCCGGAAAAATCGGATCTCTATCCTGTTGGTACTATTGCCAATATTCTGCAATTACTAAAGTTACCTGATGGCACAGTCAAAGTGCTGGTTGAAGGTGCAGAACGTGTATTGCTGGAAGAGCTAACCGACGAAGAAACTTATTATGTGGGTATCGTTTGTCCACTGGAGTGCATCGACATTCCTGAAGCCGAAAGCGATGTCCTGATCCGCTCTGCAATTACTCAGTTTGAAGGTTATATCAAACTGAATAAAAAGATCCCGCCTGAAGTATTAACTTCGATCGCGGCCATTGATGATCCGGTTCGTCTGGCTGATACGATGGCTGCGCACATGCCACTGAAACTGGAAGACAAGCAACGTGTGCTTGAAATTCAGGAAGTATCAGAACGCCTGATGTTTTTGATGGCGAAAATGGAGTCGGAAATTGACCTGCTGCAGGTTGAAAAACGGATCCGTTCTCGTGTTAAAAAACAGATGGAAAAAAGCCAGCGAGAGTATTATCTGAATGAGCAGATGAAAGCGATTCAGAAAGAGCTGGGTGAGTTGGATGAAAACACGCCCGACGAATTCGAAACGCTGCATAACAAGATTGTCGATGCCGGTATGACGCTGGAAGCAAAAGACAAAGCGTTGGCGGAATTGACCAAGCTGAAGATGATGTCACCGATGTCTGCTGAAGCCACTGTAGTTCGTAGCTACATTGATTGGCTGATTGCAGTACCTTGGAAAACCCGCACCAAAGTGAAGAAAAATCTGCAGCTGGCGGAAAAAGTGCTGGATGAAGATCACTACGGTCTGGAAAAGGTAAAAGAGCGTATTCTGGAATATCTGGCAGTACAAAGCCGGATCAATCAATTGAAAGGCCCGATTTTGTGTCTGGTTGGCCCTCCAGGGGTAGGTAAAACTAGTTTAGGGCAATCCATTGCTAAAGCCACCGGACGTAAATACGTGCGTATGGCTCTGGGTGGCGTGAGAGATGAAGCTGAGATCCGCGGTCACCGCCGGACGTATATCGGCTCGCTGCCTGGTAAACTGATTCAGAAAATGGCAAAAGTCGGGGTGAAAAACCCGCTGTTCTTGTTAGATGAAATCGATAAGATGTCTTCTGATATGCGTGGCGATCCGGCTTCTGCTTTATTAGAAGTTCTTGATCCAGAACAGAATAATAGTTTCAGCGACCACTATCTGGAAGTTGATTACGACCTGTCTGATGTTATGTTTGTCGCAACGTCTAATTCGATGAACATTCCAGGCCCATTACTGGATCGTATGGAGGTCATTCGTCTGTCCGGTTATACAGAAGATGAAAAGCTGAACATTGCCAAAAGTCATTTACTGCAAAAGCAAATTGAGCGTAATGGACTGAAAATAAACGAAATTACTATCGACGATTCCGCTATCATCGATATTATTCGTTATTACACCCGAGAAGCGGGTGTCCGTAGTCTAGAGCGAGAAATTTCAAAGATTTGTCGTAAAGCAGTAAAAGCAATTTTGCTGAATAAAGATCTCAAGCATGTGACTGTGAATGCCGATAATCTGAAAGATTATTTAGGGGTTCAGCGGTTTGATTTTGGTAAAGCGGAAGATCATAACCAAGTCGGACAAGTTGTTGGTCTGGCATGGACCGAAGTTGGCGGTGATCTGTTAACGATTGAAGCGACGAATGTGCCAGGTAAAGGTAAACTGACCTACACCGGTTCGCTAGGCGATGTGATGCAAGAATCTATTCAGGCTGCGATGACAGTCGTCAGAGCCCGAGCAGAGTCGTTACGCATTAATGCCGATTTCTATGAGAAACGTGACATCCATGTGCATGTACCCGAAGGTGCAACACCGAAAGATGGTCCAAGTGCAGGTATCGCTATGTGTACGGCGCTGGTGTCCAGCCTGACGGGTAATCCTGTGCGTGCTGATGTGGCTATGACTGGTGAAATTACGTTACGCGGTGAAGTGCTGCCTATCGGTGGTCTGAAAGAAAAGCTACTTGCAGCGCATCGTGGTGGAATTAAACGTGTTGTCATTCCATTTGAGAACACAAAAGATTTGGAAGAAATTCCGGATAACGTAAAACAGGATCTTGAAATTCATCCTGTTCGCTGGATTGATCAGGTGCTTGCGCTGGCACTACAAGAACCTGTTGATCGGGTAAGCGTGTCATAAACAGATGTTTTTTGCGCGAAAGCGTGAATCCTGACGAGTACTGATATAAAGCCGGTTGCAAACTGCAACCGGCTTTTGTATAACCGAGAGCTGTTTTCTAACGGAATAACCAGCCACAAAAATCATAAGGGGAAAGAAGTGAACAAATCACAGTTGGTTGATAAAATTTCCGAAAGCGCGGATATCTCCAAAGCGGCTGCAGGTCGCGCTCTGGATGCTTTCATTGACGCAGTGGGCGAGGCATTAAAAGAAGGTGATCAGGTTTCTCTGGTCGGTTTTGGTACCTTCGCAGTGCGTGAGCGTGCGTCTCGCTCTGGTCGTAATCCTCAGACTGGCGCCACCATTGAAATTGCTGCTTGCAAGCAACCTGCATTCAAAGCAGGAAAAGCATTAAAGGACTCTGTTAATTAATTTGTCGGCGATGAATTTGATTAATTGTTCTTCTCGATTGGAGTGCCTGTTTCGATATCCAATCGACCATAGAGCGCATCCTCTGATGCGCTTTTTGTGTTTATATCCACTGCATTAGGAGCATTAGATACATGCTGATGGATAAGCTACGCGATGGTGCCCAGGGCCGTATCGCGAAAACTATTTTTTGGTTAATTATTCTGTCATTCGCATTGGCAGGTGTTGGTAGTTATCTTAACCGTCCGGCCAGTAATGATCCGGCTGTGGTTGATGATGAGGTTATTTCTGCTCAGACATTAGAAAAGAGCTATCAGAATGAGCGTGCCAACATGCAAGCTCAATATGGTGAAGCTGCTTCTCAATTGCTGGATAATCCGCAATATTTGGCGCAACTGAAAAAATCAGTGTTAGATAAACTGATCAATCAGGCCCTGCTAAACCACAAAGCATTGAAAGCTGGAATTCGTCTGAGTAATGAACAGGTAAAAGATGCTATTCGTCAGATGCCGGAATTCCAGGTTGATAACAAATTCAGTAATGAAAAATTCATCTCTACTTTGTCGCGAGTTGGTTATACACCTGAATCATTTGGTAACTCCATGCGTCAGGATCTGGCTCGCCAATTCTGGTTAGATGGTGTTTTGACTACCGAGTTCACTCTGCCAGCAGAAGTTGCTCAGTTGGAAGCGTTGTATCAGCAAAAACGTGATGTAAAAATGATCACAATCCCTGCTGATACATTCCGCCAACAAGTTAAAATCAGCGATGATGAAATCAATGAATTTTACAAAGCTCACAGTAAAGATTTCATGCAGTCAGAGCAGGTTAAGCTTCATTATGTTCTGTTGAGTGCGGCTGAATTAGCTAAATCTATTCAACCAACTGATAGTGATTTGAAAGCGTATTATCAGCAACATACAGACTCATTTACTGAGCCCGCACGTCGCAAAGTCGCGCATATTCTGATCACTGACAAAGATGACAAAGCAGCACAAAATAAAGTGAATGAGGTGCTGGCTAAATTAAAATCTGGCAGTGATTTTGCTCAATTAGCAAAAGCTGAATCTGCAGACACTTTGTCAGCTCGACAAGGTGGTGAATTAGACTGGTTTGAAAAAGGGGTTATGGATCCTGCTTTTGAAAAAGCAGCATTTGCCTTAAATCAGAAAAATGAACTGTCTGCCGTTGTGAAATCCGCTTTTGGTTATCACATTATCAAATTGCTGGATAAACAAGATGCGACTGTGCTGCCTTATGACAAAGCGCAACAAGTGATCCGTCAGAAATTTATTGATGAAAAATCACGTGAATTGTATGCGGAACAGCAACAAAAACTATCCGACCTCGGTTTTGAAAACCCAGACTCTCTGGATTCAGTTGCCGAAACGTTAAAATTACCACTGCAAAAAACAGATTTCATTACTTCCAAGCAGTTACCTGCTGCGATTAATGTTCCTGCGGTTGTCACTCAAGCGTTTGCTGAAAAGTTACGTGATGAAAATACGAACTCAGAAGTAATTACTGTTTCTGATTCGGCTGTCGTGATGTTGCATGTGGTTGATTATAAACCGAGTGCTGTGAAGCCATTAGCAGACGTAAAAGCGTTGGTCATGGCTAAACTGCAAGCAGTTAAAGCAGCTGATAAGGCGCGGGAAGCAGCAGTTACATTACTTGAGAAAGTAAAAGCGAATCAGCCGGTAGATGACTTAGTTGCCAAACTGAATGCTAAAGTTGAAGAGAAGGCTGATTTAACCCGTTTTGCGGGTAATGTTCCTGCTCAATTCTCTCAAGCGGTATTTAAACTGGCAAAACCTGCTGATAAAGCAATCAGTGCTGATTTGTATGCCGATGAACAAGGCAATCAGTCAGTATTGATATTGCAGAAAATCACAGCAACACCAGAAGCCAAAGATGCACAACTTAAGCAAGGTTTGGCTCAGCAGTTGGTCAAGTTGAGACAAGAACAGCTTTACGGTGCGTTGATTGAGTTGTTGCGACAGAAGGCAAGCATCAAATATGCACCTGTCAGCAAGCAGGCTGTTGAATAATAAGTATATGACAAGGCAGAAATTTCTTTTCTGCCTTGTTTTTTACCTCATGAATTTAATTGTAATATACCGTGCGGATTCGTCAGAACTCGTAGGTGAAAGAGGGTCAGACATTGAAAAGAGTTAATAAGCACAGTATAACGTGCATATACTTTACAGTGGCTGGTGCTTGAGTGGCTGGTACAACCATCTTTATTAGTTAAGGTCGTAAATGGAAAACAACGAAAAAATCAATAACAGCAAAGAATTGATCGCATACCTTTCTGAACTGTTTCCTGCTTGTTTTATCGCTACAGGCGAAGCTCGTCCGCTGAAAATTGGTATTTTCCAGGATCTTGCTGCCCGTTTGGCTGACGACCCACGAGTATCTAAAACCGTACTACGTTCAGCACTTCGTCAATACACCTCTAGCTGGCGTTATCTGCACGGCTTGCGTCCTGGCATGATCCGTGTTGACTTAGATGGTAATCCTGCTGGTGAACTAACGGAAGAGCATGTTACTCACGCTAAAACTGCGTTGAAAGAGAGCAAAGATAAGATCTTCTCTTCTCGTCGCAAAGGTGGTAATAAACCAGCTAAACAGAAAAAACCTGTGGTTGATCTTTCCACGCTTAAAACCGGACAACAGATCCAAGTGATGGTAGGCAAATCACCAATCACCGGTAATATCAAAGAAATTACTCGTGATGATGTTCAGGTTGAACTGGCTACGGGTATGCAGGTGCGCGTAAAAGCGGAACACCTGGTTCCTTAAGGAGCATTATTTTGAGAGTAAATTTGTTCAAGAGCACTGCAGTTGCACTTGGCGTTTTCTATGCGGGGCTATCTTTTGCGGTAGCTCCTCCTATATCTGAAGATTCAATACCTACGTTGGCGCAAGAAGATCAGCATGCGATCGCAAGCAAACGTATAGCCGCATTATTTACTCGTAGTCACTACAAACATTTTGTTCTTGATGATCAAATGTCAGAGAAGATTTTTGATCTCTATCTGCAGGCCTTAGATTATAACCGTAGTGTTTTACTCGCTTCTGATATTGCAAATTTTCAGGCATTCAGACATCAGTTTGATGATGCATTGCAAAGTGGTGATTTAAAAAATGCCTATGCAATGTATAACTTGAGTACAAAACGTCGTTTTGAACGCTATGCATATGCGCTCTCTTTACTTGATGAACCAATGTCATTTGATGTGACAGATAAATATGAGTTTGATCGTAGTAAAAGTGCATGGGCTAAAGACGACGCCGAAATAAATGAAATTTGGCGCCAACGGGTTAAATATGATGCACTGAATTTAAAATTGGCAGGTAAGAAACCAGCTGAAATTAAAGAACTGCTGACTAAACGCTACAGTAATGCGATTAAACGCCTTAAACAGGACGAAAGCGAAGATATATTTCAGGCTGTTATGAATGCCTTTGCCCGTTCAATCGATCCGCATACCAGCTATTTATCGCCCCGCAATGCCGATCGTTTTAACTCAGAGATGAATCTTTCTCTAGAAGGGATTGGGGCAGTTCTGCAAGCTGATGATGATTTTACTATCGTTCGCTCGTTGATCCCTGGTGGCCCGGCGGATAAAACAAAACTGCTGCGACCAGATGATCGTATCACTGGTGTTGCACAAGACAGCGGCAAAATTATTGATGTTATTGGCTGGCGTCTCGATGATGTGGTCGATCTAATCAAAGGCCGTAAAGGCACTAAAGTCCGTCTCGAAATCCAGCGTGGCAAGGGTGCGACTCATCAAACGCAGCTAATTGAATTAGTTCGTGACAAAGTGCGCCTTGAAGATCGTGCGGCAAAATCACAAGTCATCAAATCAGAAGGCAAAAAAATCGGTGTGATCGAAGTGCCGAGTTTTTATGTCAATCTGCATTTAGATGTACAAAAAGAATTAGCTAAACTTAAAGCGCAGAAAATTGATGGATTGTTGATTGATTTACGTAATGACGGTGGTGGCGCTTTAACTGAAGCGACTGAATTGACTGGCTTGTTTATGAAACAAGGCCCGGTAGTTCAGATCCGTGACACCATGGGCCGGGTTGCTGTTAACGAAGATACGGATGGAAAATCATATTATGATGGTCCAATGACCGTGTTGATCGACCGTTACAGTGCTTCGGCTTCTGAAATCTTTGCTGCTGCAATGAATGATTACGGTCGTGCATTGATTATCGGAGAAAATAGCTTTGGTAAAGGAACGGTGCAACAGCATCGTGCTTTAGGCAAAATCTATGACTTCTTCGACAATGAACTCGGTCATGTTCAATACACCATCGCGAAATTTTATCGTATCAATGGTGGCAGCACTCAGAACAAAGGTGTGCAACCGGATATCGATTTCCCTCCGTTGATTGATCCTAATGAAACTGGCGAGAGTGTGGAGTTGAATGCATTGCAATGGGATAAGATTGATCCGGCGCAATACACTAAATTAGGTGATTTCACAGCTCTATTACCGAAACTGAAAGAGTTTCATCAGCAGCGCGTGAAGAATGATCCTGAGTTTAAATACGCAGAAGAAGATATTGCTTGGTATCAGGCAGAGAAGAGTAAGAAGTATATTTCTCTCAATGAAGCTGAGCGTATTAAAACCCGTGATGAACAGGATAAAAAAGCGTTACAACGTGCTAATGAACGCCTGACTCGTATGGGTAAACCCATGGTCAAATCACTCTCGGATATTCCTACGGATGTTAAATTTCCTGATGGTTATCTTAAAGAGGCAGCTAATATTACTGCCGATTTGGTCCAGCTGAGTAAATCCTGATGGGTCAATGAAGGGGATGAGATATCATCCCCTTTCTTTTTTCTGCATCTTTCCTGCTTCCAGTTGCTCTGTTGCCAGATACTTGTATGATCGGTGGGTCAAAATTCCGATATTTCACTCAGGGAACAGAGATTATGTCTTTTTTAGGAACTCCATACTCTAATGGTGCGACTCGCGCTATGTTGCTGGGCTCTGGTGAGCTGGGCAAAGAAGTTGCGATTGAATTACAGCGATTGGGCGTGGAAGTCATTGCGGTTGATCGTTACGCCAATGCACCTGCTATGCAGGTTGCGCACCGCAGTCATGTGATCTCTATGTTGGATGGTGTGGCATTACGCCAACTTGTGCAACAAGAACAGCCGCATTTTATCATTCCTGAGATTGAAGCTATTGCCACTGAAACGCTGCAAGAGTTGGAGCAAAGTGGTTTCAATGTAATTCCAACTGCTTTAGCTACTAGACTCACGATGGATCGAGAAGGCATCCGCCGTTTAGCTGCTGAAACATTAAACTTGCCCACTTCGCCATACTTCTTTGCAGAAACAGAAGCCGATTATCAACAGGCTGTAGAGAAAATTGGTTTTCCTTGTGTGGTAAAACCAGTCATGAGTTCTTCTGGTAAAGGCCAGAGTGTCGTGCGTAAACCAGAACAAGTAGCCAAAGCTTGGCAGTATGCACAAGAAGGTGGCCGTGCTGGTCGTGGTCGCGTGATCGTTGAAGGTTTTGTTCCTTTTGATTATGAAATCACGTTACTGACCATCAGTGCTGTCGATGGTATTCATTTCTGTGCACCTATCGGTCATCGCCAAGAAGATGGTGATTATCGTGAATCATGGCAGCCGCAGGTTATGAGCGATGAATTGCTGGCTAAATCGCAGCATGTTGCTCGCGAAGTGGTAAAAGCACTGGGTGGTTATGGCTTGTTTGGTGTTGAATTGTTTATCAAAGGGGATGAAGTTTACTTCAGTGAAGTCTCTCCACGCCCACATGATACGGGTATGGTAACCCTGATCTCTCAGGATTTATCTGAGTTTGCTTTGCATGTGCGTGCGATTTTGGGTTTACCAATTGGCAAGATCACGCAATATGGACCGGCTGCTTCTGCAGTTATCTTACGTGAAGGCGATTCCACTGATATTGGCTATGGTAACTTATCATCTGCTTTGGCTTTGATTCCTGGCGCGCAGTTACGTCTGTTCGGTAAACCAGAGATTGCCGGACGTCGTCGCTTAGGCGTTGCTTTAGTGCGTGCCGATAATGTTGAATTAGCGATTGAACAAGCGAAACAAGTTGCTGCTGCTGTAGATGTGAAATTCTAATTCAGAGGTAATTCGATGATGATTGCAATCAGTTATTTTCTATCTCCGGTTGGGTATCTGCGCTTAGAGGCAGATAATGAGGGATTGCAGTCACTGTTGTTAAATAGCCCGCCAGCTGATGAGTTGGCGGTGCTTGCACCTTCACATCCAGTTCTTGTCTTGGCTCATCAGCAATTGCATGAGTATTTTTCTGGTTCTCGTCACGACTTCACTGTGCCATTGGCAATGACAGGAACGGAGTTTCAATTAGCCGCCTGGCATGCTTTACAAACGATCCCTTATGGAAAGACAGTTAGCTATAAAGCCATTGCTGAACAAATAGGCAGACCGAAAGCGATGCGTGCAGTGGGCATGGCGAATAATCGTAATCCGATTGCTATTATTGTTCCTTGCCATCGAGTGATTGGTGCTAATGGCCAATTAGTTGGCTATGGTGGCGGTTTGGGTATGAAACAATGGTTACTTGAGCATGAAAAAAATTATCTCTAAAATTTGAACATCTCCTTCCTGTTACTTGCTCTTCTATTTTCTTTTCCGCTCGATGTGCCCGTGTTGCTGAATGGTTAAATATCAATAACATGGGTGTTGTAAATTCTTTACAAGTCGCCAGTTATATAATTAACTAATGGATAAATAGTATTGGGATAGTTATGTCTCGCTGTTGGTTAATAGCTATACAGGGAGAGTACGGGATGTTCAACCATTTGAAGTTGAAAATAAAGCTTATCGCTTTACTGATACCGCTATTGCTCGGCTTACTGATTTATTCGATGGTTCTACTCAACGATCGTTGGCATCAACAACATGATGCGGCGTTGGTTGTTGAACGAATGCATTTATTGAAGGAAGCCAGCAATCTGGTGCATGAATTACAAAAAGAACGAGGGATGACGTCAGGGTTTCTTGCATCGAAAGGGTTGAAGTTTGGTGATGCACTAAAAGTACAACGCGAAAAAAGTGAGAACCAACTCAATCAATACATGAATTACATCGCGCAACATAAGACAAAAATGTCGGCTGTCGATCCTATCGGTCGGGATGTGGCAACAGCACAAAGTCGATTAGATATGTTGCCGTCTCTCCGTCAACAAGTAGATAGTCAAAGTATTAAACCTACAGAAGCGATTGCCTTCTATTCTGACTTGATAAAAGCACTTCTGGCAATCACATCATCAATCAATATAGATAACACCAATGCTGCTATTTCTCCTGATTTATCGGCTTATTATTACTTTTTGCAGGCTAAAGAACGGGCAGGAATAGAACGGGCTTTGGTCAACGGGGCTTTTTCTTCTGGGCAAGTATCAGCAGAAGTTTTTCAACGCATTATCCGTATTATCTCAGAACAAACCTTATTTTTTGATCTTTTCAAGGTGTATGCGACACCTCAGCAACAAAGCCTATTCAGTCAGACAGAACAATCAGCGGTATTTGGACAAGTTCAGCAATTTCGTAATTATATTTATGCCAATGATTATCAGCATAATGCGACAGAATGGTTCCAGATATCCACTCAGCGAATTGATGAGTTAAAGACGCTGGAAAATAAACTTAATGCGTTAATTATTGATATTTCACAGGCCGATTATTAACGGAATCAACAGTCGTTTTATTTTATTCTGATTGCCACCATCATATTGATTGTCGGTGGCGTTAGTTTCACCTTTTTGGTTATTCGAAACATTGACAGCAAAGTTCAGTCTCTGATGACAGCGATGAATAATGCATCGAAAAACCGTGAATTATCGGTTCGGATACCGGTATCGAGTAGAGATGAACTGGGCTCTGTTGCTAATGCGTTTAATCTTATGTTGGATGCATTCCAACAGGCTGTGAATGATATTCGTAATGCCAGCACGACATTATCTGACGTTTCTCAGAATACGTCTGACACAGTGAATCAAAATGCCAAGTTATTGGATATGCAGAAACAAGAAGTTTTACAGGTTGTTTCTGCTATCGAGGAGATGAGTGCATCGATTAATGAAGTTGCTCATAACATCAATCTGACTTCTCAGGCTGCCAATGAGACGGACACGAAAGTCAGTCATATCGCAGAACAGATCGATTTATCAGATAAAACCATTGCCGATGTTGCGCAAAGTCTGACGGATATGGGATTGGATGTAAAAGCGCTGCATGAGAATAGTGGACATATCGGCGAGGTGATCAATGTGATTAAAAACATTGCCGAGCAGACCAACTTACTCGCATTGAATGCGGCCATTGAGGCTGCAAGGGCAGGAGATATGGGGCGTGGTTTCGCCGTGGTCGCTGATGAAGTTCGCTCGCTTGCTTCCCGCACTCAGCAGTCTACCGGTGAAATAGAAAAGATGGTGACGCAATTTCAGCAAAATGCGGCATCTGTTTATGATGCAATGAATGTCAGCCAAAACCGTGCAGTTAAAAGCGTAGAACAATCAGGAATGGTGCAGGCGTCATTACAACAGATCTTGTTGGCGATACGCGACATTAAGGATAGGGCGACTCAAATTGCTACTGCAGCTGAGGAACAGGCTGCCGTTTCGAATGAAATAACAAAAAGTGTTTCAAGTATTGGCGACAGTGCTCAGCAATCTGCAGATGGTAGTCATGAGATGGCAAAAGCGGGTGAGCATCAGGCTAAATTGGCCCGAGATTTGAGTGATATTGCGCGGAGTTTCAGAACCTAAAAAAAATGGCCGGGAAACCGGCCATTTTTATAGAGAGTTTACTGTCACTGACAGTAAATCTTAGTATTCAGCGTTACGTGGCGTACGTGGGAATGGGATCACGTCACGCACGTTGCCCATACCGGTGACATACACAACCAGACGCTCAAAGCCCAGACCGAAACCAGAATGCGGTACGGTGCCATAACGGCGCAGATCACGATACCACCAGTAATCTTCTTTATTCAGACCCATTTCCGCTAAGCGGGCATCCAGAACGTCTAAGCGCTCTTCACGCTGAGAACCACCAATGATTTCGCCGATGCCTGGTGCCAAAACGTCCATTGCGGCAACGGTTTTACCATCGTCGTTAAGGCGCATGTAGAATGCTTTGATATCTTTCGGATAGTTTTTCACAACCACTGGCGCTTTGAAGTGTTCTTCGGCCAGATAACGCTCGTGTTCAGAAGACATGTCGATACCCCATTCCACTGGGAATTCAAAGGTACGACCACTGTTCTTCAGAATTTCGATGGCATCAGTGTAGTCAACCTGAGCAAAGTCAGCGCTGATAAACTGTTCCAGACGGGTGATGGCTTCTTTATCTACGCGCTCTGCGAAGAATTCGAGATCATCTCGACGTTCATCTAACACTGCTTTGAATACATATTTCAGCAGTTTCTCAGCTAGTGCGGCGTTGTCATCCAGATTAGCAAACGCAATTTCTGGTTCAACCATCCAGAATTCAGCCAAATGACGGCTGGTGTTAGAGTTTTCTGCGCGGAACGTTGGGCCAAAGGTATACACCTTAGACATGGCACAGGCATAGGTTTCCAGATTCAGCTGACCAGATACGGTTAGGAAGGCTTCTTTACCGAAGAAATCCTGGTTGTAATCAATGGCGCCTTTATCGGTACGTGGCAGGTTTTCCATATCCAGTGTTGATACACGGAACATTTCACCAGCTCCTTCACAGTCAGAAGCCGTGATCAGCGGGGTTGCGATCCACATAAAGCCTTCATCATGGAAGAAGCGGTGGATGGCTTGCGCGATACAGTTACGCACACGGGTAACTGCGCCCATCATGTTGGTACGCACGCGTAAGTGAGCATGTTCACGCAGGTATTCAACAGAATGGCGTTTTGGTGCCATTGGATAGGTATCTGGATCTTCAACAAAACCTAATACGGTGACACTGTCAGCAAGAATTTCAAATTGCTGGCCGGTGCCTGCAGATGCCTGAATAACACCTGTAACTTCAACAGAGCAGGAGGTGGTCAGACGCAACACATCATTTTCGTAATTAGACAGGGTATTCGGTACTACGGCCTGAACCGGGGCGAAACAAGAGCCATCATGGATAGCCAGAAACGAAATACCAGCTTTAGAATCGCGACGGGTGCGGATCCAGCCTTTTACTGTCAGAGTCGTGCCAACGGCATGTTTACCCTGCAGCACGTCAACTACGGGAACGTGAGTCATCTGAATTACTTCTCCATTTAATACTTATATTTGGCTTAGCCAAGCTGAAAATGCTCTCATCTTACCTTCGTCGGAAAATGTCTCAAGGCTAATGTAGAACTGAGAGAGTATTTTGTGTCAAAGAGGTGCTTTTTAGCTCAGTTAGCTGTGATTTCGCGTTTAATTTATCAGAAATAGCCGTTTATTTGTTGTTGGGTAATTTCACCGATAAATGTGTCATTAGCTGGTTAAAGCTTTCATTAACCTGATCGATTTCATCATTATGAACGACAGGAAGACGAGTGGAGATGTCATCGAAATCGACGACATCATCAATAGCCTGACGTAAGTTTTGCAGTCGCAACACGATATGTTTACGCGTGATCGACAACGTCATCAGTAATACACCACTGAAAATGGTTGAAAGCATGATGGCGGAAATCAAAATGTGCTGTTCTACCAGATCCAGCTGTTTATCGAGCGAATATTCCATACGGATCGCGGCGACTGGCTTCGCGTCAGAAATGGATTGGGTCGGCAAATAATAGGGGATAATGGTGACTATCTGAGTTTTGCCGTTATGGCTTGTCGTCAGTTGCGTTGTTTGCCCTTGTAATGCCCGCTTTTCTTGTTCATCTGAGGGCAAATTGTCGGCAGAAACAGCACCCAAAACATCATTACCTTGTGTTCGGATCCATTTCACGCGGAGCACATTTTTTTGCTCTGACAGTGTTTGCTGATAATGAGTTAGTTGTTCTGGCTGATGGCTGTTGCTGATCAGATCTAAACCATTACGGTAATTCTGCAGTAAGGCAGAGACATGCTCAGTGCCCAGTTTCAGCACTAATTCGCGCTCACGAAACGCCTGATATAGCGTAGTACTGATCAGTACCAGTGAAAAGATGACCAACAGAATGAAGCAGATTTTCCCAGTAATGGAAATGCGCATTACAGACTCTCGTTGCCAGAAACTTAATTAGTCTAACAGAGCGCACTTTTCTGTTCGATGTTTTATTCAGTTGTTATTTGTCAAAAAGAAAACCGGAAATGTTGGGCATTTCCGGTAAAAGCGCATCCTGCGATTAACACACACGGGTTACAACTCAGCATCACCTTAACCCCTTTGTACTTGAAGTTGCTGCATCGTTGACTATGTTCTCTCACCCCAATCACATAGCTGTCTGTGCTCATGGGGATTCGCTCTCTTGTCGCCTTGCCGCAACTCCAATTACTTTGGGTAGACAGGGCGGCATTGCGCCGCCCTTGAAGCAATTATTTCAGGGGAACAATTATTTCAGGTTAGTTTCGTAGTAATCCTGAAATTGTGGCATGTATTTAATGTTTTCACGGATGGTTTCATCCAATGCCGCTTCCAAAACTTTACCGGTTTTGACCAACGGGTTCAGCGTCAGAGCTCGCAGCGCACTTTGGTAGTCGCCATTGACTGCAGCATCAATAGTGAAACGCTCAAAGGTTTTCATGGTTTGCAGCATAGCCAGTGTATCTGGTTCAAACGGCGCAACATTTAGCGGCATCGGGCCGGATTTGGTGATCACCGAGGTGACTTCAACAGAGCAATCATCAGGCAGGCCAGCAATGGTGCCGTTGTTGCGGGTATTAACGTGCATCAATGTACGTTTGTCATTGAAAATCGCACTCATCAGATCACAGGCGGCGTCAGAGTAATATTGACCACCACGGCCTTCCAGCTCTTTTGGTTTTACATACAGAGACGGGTTGCTGTAGATCTCAAACAGCTTGTCTTCCAGACGTTTTACCACTTCGCCACGTGTACCTTCTGTTTCTGCTTCGTGTACTGATTTTTTATAGGTGTCATCAGCACTGAAGTAGTAACGCAGATATGGGCAAGGGATCTGATGGCGATTTGCCAGCAGTTTACGAGGCCATTTCAGCGATGGAATGTTTTTCGGGTTGAAGGCTTGGTTATCGTTCAGGAATTCTTCCAACACGAAATCCATCTGATCTTTACCTTGATGGTTGACCTGACGGGCAAAAATGAAGTGGTTCAAACCAGCAACTTGTACGAACACATCTTTTTCTTCTGCATTGAGTACTTGTGCGATGCCTTTTTGCATCAGTACCGGCACATTACACAGGCCAACTACTTTAACTTTGGTATGACGCAGCACGGCTTCAGTCACGATACCTGACGGATTGGTGAAGTTCAGCAACCAAGCATCAGGGCTGTATTTTTCGATGTCACGACAGATGTCTAAGGTCGCAGGAATCGAGCGTTGTGCTTTGGCAAAACCACCTAAACCATTGGTTTCCTGACCCAACATGCCGTGTTTCAGGGAGATCCGTTCGTCACGAATACGGGCATCTAAACAGCCAACACGGAATTGTGAACACACAAAATCAACATCGGTTAAGGCTTCTTTGCGATCTTGCGTCAGAATAACTTTTACTGGCAGACCGGCATGTTCAAACATACGGCGCGTCAGAGACAGAATAATTTCTGCTTTATGCCAACCTTCATCGATATCAACCAAGCGCACTTCAGTAATCGGCAACTGACTGCTGCGAGCAATTAAACCGTCAATCAATTCTGGGGTATAGCTGGAACCGGCACCGATAATGGCAATTTTCAGATCTTTTTTCATGACTGGGTTGTCCTTTGTTGGGTCTATGAAATAAGTGTAACCGGTTTCATTTTGACTAAAAGCGAAATAAATCACATTATGGATTAAATAGGCTAATCCATAAAAAGGGGATAAAAAGTGTTAGTTGAACAAAGCATGTTGGCGTTGTTGCATACCTTTGAAGTCTCTGCACGTCACTTAAGTTTTACCAAGGCAGCGGAAGAGCTTTACCTGACGCAAGGTGCTATCAGCCAGCGAATTCGACGTTTGGAAGAGTTGCTGAAATTCAAACTGTTCATTCGACTTACGCGCAAATTAGTCTTAACACCGGAAGGGGAACAGCTACTGCTGGCCTTGACCAGCTCACTGCAACAGATCACGGAAGTCATTGAAGATATTCGTTTTAATGAATTGCGCGGCATGTTGTGTATTGGTTTGCCGCCCGCTTTTGGTCAGTTATGGCTGATGCCCCGGTTAACCAGCTTTAAGAGCGCTTATCGCTCTTTGGATCTCTTGTTTTACGGTCAGCATGGATTACCCAATTTTGAGACGGAACCCGTCGATATGGCGGTCTATTACGGGAATGCCAGTTTGCCACATTTACATTCCTGGACGTTGCTGGAAGAGTGGCTGGTGCCGGTATGTAGTCCGGAATATGCGGCCAGTCATGGCTTGCTCAGCACAGATAAAACCGATCTGCGCAAATGTTCTTTGTTGCATTGTACGGAATCGCTGG